>NZ_QFRV01000101.1:0-12587 GCF_004136805.1 Enterobacter cloacae complex sp. GF14B | reverse complement strand
CAGCGGGTCGGCAAACGGCTCGCAGTGCAGGGTCAGCTTTCCCTGCTGACAGAGGGCAAAAATCAGCACCACCGGGCAGCGCAAAATGGACGCCAGGATAAACGGCCCCTGCGGGAACGGCGCGGGCTGGCCCATAAATTCGCTCCATATCACCCGCCAGCTACCGCCGCGCTGCGGGGTGACGGCAATGCGATCGCCCACGATCGCCACCCATTCGCCGCGATCCAGCTTCTCTTTAATGAGGATCGCAGTCTCTGGGCCAATGTCGGTGACCGGCATCAGGTGAATGCCCGCCTGCGGCGCCATCTCCTCCATCACCTGCTTAAAACGTCTGGCGTTGTCGCTAAAGACCAGCGCGTTGATGGTTTTCGCCCCTTCGCGCTGGGCCAGCGCCCGGCAGGCTTCCACATCGCCAAGATGCGACGCGAGCAGCAGTTTGCCCTGAGGATCGTCGAGCCCCAGCGCCTCCTGCGCGCCTGGCGCAAAGACCAGATCGCGATGGAGTTTCATTTCGCCGCGCCAGCTGGCCACTTTGTTCAGCATGGCATGACCGAAGCGCAGGAAGTGGGAAAAACTGTTAAGCCGTGCGGGTTGCGGCATTTGCCGCTGTGCCATCACCGTTTTAACCCGCGCCAGCCACTGCTGCGACGCCTGACGCGCAGCGCGGGCGGTTAGCCAGTAGACGGCCGTAACCGGCCACAGCAGGGCGGTAAACGCCTTACGCCCCAGCAGCTGCCAGACGCGCAGCATCAGGCGCATGCCCCATAATCCTTTCACCTCCTGCTGCTGCGCCCAGTGCTGCGAGCGGCGACGCATCAGCAGGGAAGGAATGCGCGGCAGCATGCCGAGAAACAGACGGGTATGCATCAACGAGATGCGCACGTTGTCTTTCAGGGCATCGAAATGGGATACCCCGTCCGGCGGATAGGTCACGCGGGTGGGCAGAAAATAGCTGTTGTTGCCCTGCCAGTAGAGGCGCACCATCACTTCGGTATCAAAATCCATTCGCCTGCCGAGCGGCGTGGTTGCTGCAAGGCGCAAAACCGGGGCTATAGGGTAAACGCGAAACCCGCACATGCTGTCTTTCAGTTGCAGGGAGAGGGTTTCAATCCAGACCCAGACGTGCGTTATCCAGCGGCCGTACAGGCGCGAACGGGGGATCGAGTCATCGTAAACGGGCTGCCCGGAAATGAGCGCATCGGGATGGCGTTCGGCCAGCGCCAGCAGTTTGGGGATGTCTTCGATAGCGTGCTGGCCGTCAGCGTCCACCTGAACGGCGTGGGTGAAGCCGCGATCGGCGCAGTCTTTCAGCCCCTGCATCACCGCCGCGCCTTTGCCGCTGTTTTCGGCCAGCCGCAGTAGCGTGACCTGCGGACGATCCGCCGCCAGCGCTTCAAGCGTGCGGCGCGTGGTTTCATCGCTGCCGTCGTCCACCACCAGACAGGGCAGAGCGAAAGGCGCCAGGCGCGCCAGCACCGAAGCCATCATCGCCCCGTGGTTATAGCACGGGATCAGCACGCAGGGACGGAAGGTTACTGACATAAGCGAATCTTCCCGCTGCTGGCGGTGTGGCGCTCGTTACCCGCATGGCGCTGGTAGCTAAAGGTCAGCATCTCGCGTTCGGGCTGCCAGGCAAGGAGCAGCGTGACCGTATTCTCCGGTAACAGCGGGGCGGCGAACTTCACGTTCTGAATACTGTGAAAACGGTAGCCCGGCGCCAGCGCGGCAGCGTAATGCATTACCCAGTCGAGCTGGGCCACGCCCGGCAGCAGCGGCTGTACGGCGAAATGTCCCTTAAACCAGAGCAGGTCAGGATCAAGATAAAAGGTTATCTCCAGATGCTGTGGATCGGGCTGGAGGCGCCCGATTTCAGGGATCTTCATGAAACAACTCCTGTAGCTGCGCAGTCACGCGCTTGTTCATGCTGTTGACCGGGATTTCATCAACGATCCGCCAGTAGCGCGGCACGGCAACCGGTTCAAGCCAGGGGCGAAGGGCGCGTCGCCAGGCGAGCTCCTGCGCTTTTTTGCCCTGTTCGTGTTGCTGACGCACCGCTTCATTCAGCACCAGCAATACGCCAATGCCCTGACGCCCGCCGCGCGTCACCGTCAGCGCGGCGGCCTCGTAGATGCCGTCCAGCGCCAGCAGGCGGCGCTCAATGTCATCGAGTGAAATGCGTTTATCTTCAATTTTGACCACCCGACCGCGGCGCCCGACGAGGCTGAACTGCCCGTCAGCCGTGAAGTGCAGGATATCATCCAGCACGACCCCCTCCACCTCGGGGATCAGCGGCGACATCACGCGATCGCCGTGAAACGTCACGCCGGGGAAAGGCTGCCAGCGGGTGCTTTCCTCCTGACGATAGCGCCAGGCCATTACGCCTGTTTCCGTGCTGCCGTATATTTCATCCGGCCAGACGTTGAGCCAGGCCTGAACCGCGGCGACCTCCTGCCAGGGCAGCGCGCCGCCAGCGGAGAAGAGCAGGTTGACGGGGGGCGGCGTCAGTGACGCGTCCAGCCGCTTGAGAAACGCCGGACTGCTGATGAAAAGATAGCGTTTATCGTCGGGAAGGGCAGAGAGCTGCTCGGCATAGTTGAGCAGGCTGGCGTGCAGCGGCAGGCCGAGCGCCATGGGTAAGACGACACGAAACGTCAGGCCATACAGGTGGTACAGCACCACGGAAGCCACGACGTGACAGCCCGCCAGACGCTCGCCAAAATGCGCCGCCAGAAGACGAGCCTCACGGTCCAGGCTGACCACCGGCTTACTCACCCGCTGCGGCGTGCCGGTCGAGCCGGAGGTGTAAAGCTCGATCGTGCGCATCTCACCGATGGCAGGCAGCGGTGAAAAGGGATGGCCTGCCCGCTGAGCGGAAGCCACCCGCAGCTGTTGCCCCTGAAAATCGAGCGTGGTGTCGCTCAGGACGCCGCTGAACAGCGCCCGCTGTTCGTTAAGCTGCGCCGCCCGGCTGTGCCCGGGGAGGACCGGCGTTTTACCCGCATGCAGCGTCGCCAGCAGCGCGACAATAAACAGATAGCCGTTTTCGATGCACAGCGCCCAGCGCTCGCCCTCTTCATGTCGCAGCGTGTCGACCAGCCGAGTGACATCGTGGCGCAGATCGCCAAGCGTCCAGAGATGGTCGTCCTGCCAGGCGACAGGGGTGTCGTCAGGGCGGGGCGCACTGAGCCACTGGCTAAGCGGAAGAGGGTTAAGCATCGTTTTTCATCACCCGTTGTCGCACCAGCCACTCGCCAGCCATCAGCGTGCCCATCAGGAGATAGGCAATCATCCCGTTCCACAGCGTCCACAGACGGATATCGGCGTGTAATACGCTAAACAGCGCGATCGCCCCGTTGATAATAAAAAAGCCGCACCAGACCTGGGTAACCCGGCGCGTGTAACGTACCCCGACGGGGGAGAGGTCCGGTTCACGCAGGCGCGCCAGCCGTTCGACGACGGGCATTGCCGTCCACAGCGAACCGCCAAACACCACCAGCATCACCAGATTCACCACCACCGGATATAACAGCACCCACTGGTGCGCGTGCAGGACGTAGCTCGCCGCGCAAAGCGCTATGCCGGCCAGCGCCACGCTTACGAACAGATAACGCAGGGGGCCGCCCTGCCGACGGGCCAGGCAGACGCGCATCAGCAGCACCAGCGCCATCACGGGCAGTATCCCGTGCAGGCTATTATTCGCCAGCCCGAAGCCGATCAAAAACGGCCATGCCAGCAGCATCAGCCCCGTCAGGGCGGGAAGAACTGGAATCGAACGCACGTTACGCGTCGCGCTGAAGCTGTTCCACAACGTCCACGACGTCCTGCACCGTGCGCACCGCTTTGAAGGTTTCAGGCTTGATTTTATGGCCCGTTTTCTTTTGCAGGTGCACCACCATATCGACGGCATCAATGCTGTCGAGATCCAGATCCTCGTAAAGACGTGCCTCAGGGGTAATATCCTCCGGGGCGATTTCAAACAGCGTAATAAGAAGCGCAGAGACTTCCTGATAAATCGTTTGTTGTTCTGTCATAGCGGTCATTCTCAGGCGCGTTGTTGATGGATAAAAGCCGCGAGCGTGGCAACGGAATAGAAGTGCTGACGCATCTCGTCACTTTCGGCAGAAAGCACTACGCCGTACTGATTTTTTACCGCCAGCCCCAGCTCAAGGGCGTCGATTGAGTCCAGACCGAGGCCGTCGCCAAAGAGCGCGGCGTCTGTATCAATATCCTCTGGGGTAAGTTCTTCCAGATTCAGCGTAGAGATAATGAGATTCTTAATTTCAAGATAGAGCGCTTGCATCTTTCGTTCCTGACAAAGATTGAAGACCGGTTGTTAACTGATGCTGCATATGCCGGTTTAACTGCCTTGCTGCCAGCGCGGGTTCGTGCTGACTCGCATCATAAAAATCATGAATGTTGATGCGTTCGCGAACATCCACGGTGAAAACAGGTTTGTTGGGGGGCACGTTATACCAGCTGCTCTGTTTATCCAGCATCCGTTCGCTACAGTGGATCACCACCACGCGCACGGCGCTGTTGCAGCGAACGGCGATATTCGCCGCCCCACGTTGCAGGGTCATGGCTTCCCCCACCCGGGTGCGGGTGCCTTCAGGGAAGATAAGCAGGGTATCGCCCTGGGCCAGACGCTGCTGGCTTGCGGCAAGCAGCGTGTCGGCTTCGCTGTTAATCAGATAGTCAGCCGCGCGGATCACGCCGCTGACGAACGGGTTACGCAGCAACGCGCTTTTCACCAGACAGTCGGTTTCGTTCATCACCGACGCCAGCAGAACGTAGTCCAGCAGCGAGGGATGATTCGCAATCACCAGACAGCCCCGCTCGGCGCGCAGAACGTCCAGGTTGTTGAAACGGTAATCCAGTACCCCTGCACCGCGTACCACCGCGAGGAACAGGCGAAAACTGGCAGAAATAGTGCGGCGTGCCAGGCGGCGACGTTGGGTGCGGTCGCGCTGGAAAATCAGCAGCAGGTTAAACCATACCAGCGACAGCGTCAGTCCGCCGAGGCCGAACAGGGCGAAGCACAATCCGGTCATCAGCATCCGCCATAACCGATCGAGGCGGGAACGTAACCCTCTCATTGGCGCGTCCATTGCCACAGCAGGCGCTCGCCCGGCAGGGTGAACTGGCGCTCGTCCCGCAGGTAATGGCGCAGGAACTGGAGGCTTTGCGGCAGCGCGGGCTCTTCAGGCGTGCGGTTGACGTGCGTTTCACAGCTGAGCGTATTTCCGGCTTCAATCACCAGCGCCAGCGCGTAGGGCCAGACGGGCATCTGCGGTGGCAACCCGGCGTGATAAAAATCAGGCAGCAGACCGTCGAAATCCACCAGCAATACGCGGGAGTAGCCCGCATGCAGCAGGCTCAGCACGTCGCACAAGCTCTGCTGGAAGGTATCCATACCGGCGGAAACCGACGAAGAGACAACAGGCTGACGCGCGGCGATAGTGAGATTGCCGACCGCCGAGTTGTGTACCGACATGGCAAAATCGGTGGGGGAAACGGGCTGTTCTGCCGCCAGGGCCTGGAGAATACGGAAATTGCGCTCCAGCTCCCCATGACGGCTGCTGTAGACGACGGCATCGATGCGGTGTTTGCGCAGCATCATCAGGCCAAGATCGACGGCCAGCCTGCTGCCTGAATTCAGGCGGCGGGCGGTCATCATCGGCAGATCGGTCAGTTTCGCCAGCGGTGCAGCGGGATCGATGGCGTCAGACCGGCGTGACCATGCCTGCCATTCGTCGGCATCGCTGAGTCCTGGCGCTCTTGCCTGCCAGTCGATAAGGGTAAGTGTAAATTTCATCTACGCGCGTCCGCGATAAACCTGTTTCTGTGACTTTTTCTTCGCCAGCGCGATTTACTGCGCACATCGTACAATGTTGTCGTCGCGCTGGCGAATAAACGTCACTTTTGACCCTTTCCACCCGGTTATCCCGGCAAACGGCTTTTTGGCCGACCCGGACCCAGAAGAATGGCGAGTTTACTGCCTCCTTTCGTGGTTTCCATCCAGATTTTACAGACGCTGGTGAGCGGCACGGAGAGCAGCATGCCCACCGGACCCAGCAGCCATCCCCAGATCAGTAACGATAAAAACACCACCATCGTCGACATGCCCAGACGGTGGCCCATCATGCGCGGCTCAAGAATGTTACCCAGCACCATATGCACGACGAGGAACAGCGCCCCTACCAGCATGCACTCATAAAAACCGTTAAACAGGAACGCCTGGATCATCGGCGGAACGGCGGAAAGCACCGCGCCGATATTGGGTACGTAGTTCAGTAAAAACGCCAGCACGCCCCACATCAGCGCGAACTGCACGTCCAGCAGTACCAGCCCCAGCCAGACAATCACGCCGGTCCACAGGCTTAACAATGTTTTCAGCGCCAGATACTTGGATACGCCTTTCAGCGCGCGGTGCAAGCCGGCAATGTGGATCTGCGGATTGTTCAGGGCAAAACGCAGCTTATACGGCACGTGGCGCACTTCGAACAGCATAAACACCACCGTCATCACCAGCAGCAGAATGCTGGCCATTGCCCCTGAAAGCCCGGTCATCAACGTGGTGGCGTAGGTCATCACCTTCTCGGAATCCATCCGGCGCAGCATCCGTTCCGGTGAGATATGCAGATTCACGAACGGCAACATGCGCTGAAGATCGACCAGCTTGCGCGTCAGCTCTTTATTGTACTGCGGCAGCATGGTGGAAAATTCGCTCAGCGAGGCGGCGAGCACGCCGAACAGCGCCGTCAGGACAACCAGCATCACCATCACCACAATGGTAATCGCGACCGGGCGGCTGATGCCCCGGCGTAAAAACCATGTCACCAGTGGGTTGAGCACAATGGCGAAAAACAGCGCCAGCAGAAGCTGAACAATGATATCCGCCGCCGCGTGGATACCCGCAAGGATAACCACCAGGCAGGCAAGTTTTAATAAAATATGAAGTCCGGCTTTGTCGGGCGGGCTGGCAGTCATAAGAATTCCTTTTTCCGGGGGGCGTGTTAATTGTAGTGCGCCGGATGGGCTTCGTCTGGAGCGTTAGTCTGAAAGTCGTGGCAAAAAAATGGCCCCCGGCGCAAGCGACGGAGGCCACGGCATCCCGGTGAACGATTACTGGATCACGAGGGTGTTAATGATGTTTTCAGCGGCGGTCTGCGCTTTCTGCTGATTGTCTGCCGGCAGGGTGATCTGCATGGTCAGCAGTTTATTGTCCACCTTGCCGAGCACCACGGAGGAGTACGCGGTCTGGCCTTTGGCAGAGATGATGCTGTCCAGCTGTTGCAGCGTGTGGCCTTTCAGTTCAACAGACTTGTTGGTGACCACCTGAAGCTGCGGGTCGCGGCTGCGCTGCTGATCTTCCAGGCGTTTGGCCAGCACGCCCAGATCTTCGCTGGTATCGTCACCGACGATCACAATCACCGCTTTTTGGCCGGTGGCATCGGAATAGACGTGCATATTGTTCGCCTGGGTACCCAGCTTACCGCTCTGGTCGGTCATGTCCGCGGGCAGAGAGAAACTGAGTTTGCCATCCATCAGGCTCACCGGCTGACCGGTGGCGTTGCTTTCTGCTGACGCGCCCTGAGCAGGCGTTTTGGTGTCGCTGTTATCACAGGCTGCAAGGCCAACAACCAGCAGGCCAATCCCGACATATTTAACCAGATTGCGCATTGACTTCTTCCTTTCGATAAACGGCCATAACGGCTCATTCGTTCATCTTATCACAACTGATAAAGCGAACCCTTAACCTGCCTGCAATGCGGAGATTTCAGATTTATCTGCCAGCCTTTTCAGCAGCATATTCAACAGTACGCCGTACATCGGCAGGAAGAAGACCAGGCTAATAAGCACCTTAAAGGCGTAGTCCACCAGAGCGATTTCCATCCAGTGTTCTGCCATGAAGGCGTCCGGGCTGCGCCAGAAGGCGATGAAGAAGAAGGCCAGCGTATCGCTCACGTTACCGAACAGCGTGGAGGCCGTTGGTGCCATCCACCAGCGATGGTTCTGACGCAGGCGGTTAAACACGTGGACATCGAGGATCTGCCCCAGGGCATAAGCCATAAAGCTGGCGGTGGCAATACGCGCGACGAAGAGGTTGAAGTGCGTCAGCGCTTCGAAGCCCTGCCAGCTTCCCATGTAAAACAGCGAGGAGATGGCGTAGGAGACAAACAGTGCCGGGATCATCACCGCAAAAATAATCCGCCGCGCCAGCGGTGCGCCAAAAATACGCACGGTTAAATCCGTCGCAAGGAAAATAAACGGGAAACTGAACGCGCCCCAGGTGGTATGGAAACCAAAAATGGAGATGGGGAGCTGTACCAGATAGTTACTGGAGATGATCACCAGCAGATGAAATAGCGAAAGCCAGAACAACGCCTTGACGCGCTGCGATTGTGTAAAGGAGTTCATATTGTACCTTTTTGATTAATATTTGGGGTGAGGGAACCCAATAAAGCCGCCGCATGATACTGCTTTGACGACACTTTGCAATGGCTAATTTTCACGCAATCGTTAACCTGGTTTGCATTGGCGATAGCGGGGCGTAAACTACAGCCGTTTTTACCTGAACGAGAAGAAAATGACCGACCTGTTTTCCAGCCCAGACCACACGCTTGATGCTCAGGGCCTCCGTTGCCCGGAGCCGGTAATGATGGTGCGTAAAACCGTCCGTAACATGCAGAGTGGCGAAACGCTGCTGATCGTCGCCGATGACCCGGCTACCACCCGTGATATCCCCGGCTTTTGTACCTTTATGGAACATGAACTGGTGGCGCAGCAAACCGAGACCTTGCCGTACCGGTATTTGATTCGTAAGGGGTAAGTGCGGCCTGACGCCCGGCGGCGCTTCGCTTGCACGGGCCTACGGGTGTAGTAGGTCGGGTAAGGCGCAGTCGCCACCCGACAAGTACTCATCACAATTTCGAACCATCGTTTCAAAATTTCGCGCTTTTTGTGAGGCGCTTCACCCTCCCTTTTCCAGCCGTAGTCTAATTTTTAAGCGTCAAAAATTAAAACATCGTTTTAACGCTTATCTCACTACCCTGGAGTTGACTTAATGAAAACGACCCTCAAGCCGTTACTGGCCGCGCTGTGTCTGACTGCTTTCGCCTGCACCGTTTCTGCCCAGACCATTAAAGCCGCCGATGTGCATCCCGAAGGCTACCCGAACGTGGTGGCGGTCCAGCACATGGGTGAAAAACTCAAACAACAAACCGATGGCAAGCTGGAGATTAAGGTCTTCCCCGGCGGCGTGCTGGGGGATGAAAAGCAGATGATTGAGCAGGCGCAGATGGGGGCGATCGACATGATCCGCGTCTCCATGGCACCGGTGGCTGCCATCCTGCCGGATATCGAAGTGTTTACCCTGCCCTACGTATTCCGCGATGAAGGCCACATGCACAAGGTGATCGACGGGGATATCGGCAAGCAGATCGGCGACAAACTCACCGCCAACCCGAAATCGCGTCTGGTCTTCCTTGGCTGGATGGATTCCGGCACCCGCAACCTGATCACCAAAGAGCCGATCGTCAAACCGGACGATCTGAAAGGGAAGAAAATCCGCGTGCAGGGCAGCCCGGTGGCGCTGGCCACGCTGAAAGCGATGGGGGCGAACTCGGTGGCGATGGGCGTCAGCGAGGTTTACAGCGGCATGCAGACCGGGGTGATCGACGGCGCGGAGAACAACCCGCCAACCTTTATCGCCCACAACTATATGCCGGTCGCCAAAAACTACACGCTGAGCGGCCACTTTATCACCCCGGAAATGCTGCTCTATTCCAAAGTGAAATGGGACAAGCTCAGCGCTGACGAACAGCAAAAGATCCTGACGCTGGCCCGCGAAGCGCAGTTCGAGCAGCGCAAGCTGTGGAATGCGTATAACGACCAGGCGCTGGCGAAAATGAAGGCCGGCGGCGTGCAGTTCCACGACATCGATAAAACGGTGTTTATCAAGGCGACAGAGCCGGTGCGCGCGCAGTATGGCGATAAGCATCAGGATCTGATGAAAGCCATCGCTGACGTTCAGTAAGCCGGAGTACGTATGTCCGAACTCTACCTGAAGTGGATGGACCGTCTGTACCTGCTCGCCATGGTGGTGGCGGGTCTCTCGCTACTGGTGATGACGATTGTGATCCCCATTGGCATCTTCTCTCGCTATGTGCTCAATCGCGGCGAATCCTGGCCGGAGCCGATCGCCATTATCTGCATGGTGACGTTTACCTTTATCGGCGCGGCGGTGAGCTATCGCGCCGGGTCGCATATCGCGGTCAACATGCTCACCGACCGCCTGCCCGCGTCGCTGCAAAGAGTGTGCGCGCGAGTGGTAGATCTGCTGATGCTGCTCATCTCCGGCCTGATGTGCTGGTACAGCTACTGGCTGTGCGTCGAGCTGTGGGAGCAGCCGGTGGCGGAGTTTCCGCTCCTGACCTCCGGCGAAAGCTATCTGCCGCTGCCTGTCGGGTCGGCCATTTTGATCCTGTTTGTGTTTGAACGCCTGCTGTTTGGCTCGCAGGAAAACCGTCCCGTCGTGCTGATCGGCAATCACAGTTAAGGGGTGAACAATGGATGCGTTTGTTTTGTTATTCACCCTCGCCATTTTGCTGGCGCTGGGGATGCCGGTAGCCTTCGCCGTCGGCTTAAGCGCCGTGGCGGGCGCGCTGTGGATTGACCTGCCGCTGGAGGCGCTGATGATCCAGATCACCAGTGGAGTGAATAAATTTACCCTGCTGGCGATCCCGTTCTTCATTCTTGCCGGGGCGATCATGGCGGAAGGGGGTATTGCCCGACGGCTGGTTAACTTCGCGTACGTTTTTGTCGGCTTTATTCGCGGCGGGCTGTCGCTGGTGAACATCGTGGCATCAACGTTCTTCGGCGCGATTTCCGGCTCGTCGGTGGCGGATACGGCGTCTATCGGCAGCGTGATGATCCCGGAGATGGAGAAGAAGGGCTATCCGCGCGAATACGCGGCGGCGGTGACGGCCAGCGGGTCGGTGCAGGCGATCCTGATCCCGCCCAGCCACAACTCGGTGATTTACTCCCTGGCGGCAGGGGGAACGGTCTCCATCGCCACGCTGTTTATCGCGGGCGTGCTGCCGGGCTTGCTGCTGGGCGTGAGCCTGATGGTGCTCTGCCTGTGCTTCGCCCGCAAGCGCGGCTATCCGAAGGGGGACAAAATCCCGTTCAGGCAGGCGCTGAAAATCATGCTCGATGCCCTGTGGGGGCTGATGACGGTGGTGATTATCCTCGGCGGGATCTTGTCCGGGATATTCACGGCGACCGAATCTGCCGCCGTGGCCTGCCTGTGGGCGTTTTTCGTCACCATGTTTATCTACCGCGACTATAAATGGAGCGAACTGCCGAAGCTGATGTGCCGCACGGTGAAAACCGTCACCATTGTGATGATTTTGATTGGCTTTGCCGCGGCGTTTGGCGCGGTAATGACCTACATGCAGCTGCCGATGCGCATCACCGAATTCTTCACGTCGCTCTCCGATAACAAATACGTGATCCTGATGTACCTCAATATCATGCTGCTGCTGATTGGCACGCTGATGGACATGGCGCCGATCATCCTGATCCTGACCCCGGTGCTGCTGCCGGTGACCAATTCGCTGGGGATCGACCCGGTGCATTTCGGGATGATCATGATGGTAAACCTGGGGATTGGGCTGATCACGCCGCCGGTCGGATCGGTGCTGTTCGTGGCGAGCGCGGTGAGTAAGCAGAAGATCGAGCACGTGGTGCGGGCGATGCTGCCGTTTTACGGTATGTTGCTGGTGGTGCTGGGGATGGTGACGTACATCCCGGCGATTTCATTGTGGTTGCCGGGGCTGCTAGGGATGCAGTGATGCGTGCGGCCTGATGCCCTCACCCCGGCCCTCTCCCGCGGGGAGAGGGGGCAAACACGAGAAACGGCAACCCGGTTGCCGTTTCACTTTTACCTTTGGCGCAACAGCCGCAACGCGTTCGCCGTAACCAGCACCGTCGCCCCCGTATCCGCCAGTACCGCCAGCCACAGTCCGGTCATGCCGAGCAGCGTGGTGACCAGGAAAATCCCCTTCAGACCCAGCGCAATGCCGATGTTCTGCCGAATATTGGCGCGCGTCGCCCGCGCAAGATCTATCATCTGCGCCAGCCCGGTCAGGCGGTTGTGCGTCAGCGCCGCGTCGGCGGTCTCCAGCGCCACGTCGGTGCCGCTGCCCATCGCAATGCCGATGGTGGAAGCTTTCATTGCCGGGGCATCGTTTATCCCGTCCCCGACCATCGCCAGCGGGGCGTTGCTGTTCAGCTCGGTTACCGCGCTGACTTTATCCGCAGGCAGCAATCCGGCCTTAAACGCCAGCCCCAGCTCACCGGCAATCGCCGCCGCCGCGCGCGGATTATCGCCGGTCAGGATCACGCCCTGTACTCCCAGCCTGTGCAGCGCGTCGACGGCGTCTTTCGCATCGTCGCGCAGGGTGTCGCGCAGCGCCAGCATGCCCATCAGTACACCGTCCTGCATCACGGCAACGACCGTCTGCTCGGCCTGCTCTAATGCCTCAACCTGTGGATTCGGGAACGCGCCTGCCGAGGCGATC
>NZ_QFRV01000100.1:0-12632 GCF_004136805.1 Enterobacter cloacae complex sp. GF14B | reverse complement strand
ACCCGGCTCCAGCCCGCCACCGCCCTGCAACGCCTGAAGCAGCAGCCGTTCCAGCGGTGTATCCAGGCCAATGACCTGCACTTCGCCGGTTCCCGGGAACCATTGCTGGGTAATGGCGCGTCCGAGCGCCACGCGTACCACCGCCGTCAGTTCGTGCGGATCGCTTTGCAGCGGCGCATGTTCGGCCAGCGTCTCAAGGATGGTACGCATATCGCGAATGGGCACCTTCTCGTCGAGCAGGTTTTGCAGCACTTTATGCAGGGTGGTTAAGGTCAGCACGCCCGGCACTAAATCTTCGGTCAGCTTCGGCATCTCCTGCGTTACGCGGTCGAGCAGCTGCTGCGCCTCCTGACGACCAAACAGTTCCGCAGAGAACTGGCCAATCAGATGGTTGAGGTGCGTCGCCACCACGGTACTGGCCTCAACAACCGTGTAACCCTGGATCTGCGCCTGCTCTTTCAGAGCGCTCTCAATCCAGATTGCCGCCAGACCAAAGGCCGGGTCGGTCGTCTGCTCACCCGGCAACGTGCCTGCGGCCGTGCCCGGGTTAATTGCCAGCCAGCGGCCGGGGTACGCATCACCGCTGCCGATTTCTACCCCTTTCATCAGGATGCGATAGCGCGCAGGCGGGAGATCCATGTTGTCCCGGATGTGGACCACCGGCGGCAGGAAGCCCATATCCTGGGCGAATTTTTTACGAATGCTGCGGATACGGCCAAGCAGTTCACCATCCTGCTGGAAATCCACCATCGGGATCAGGCGGTACCCCACTTCCATCCCCAGCGAATCTTCGAGCTGAACGTCGTTCCAGGTGGCCTCCACCGCCTGGGTGTTCTCAGGCATTTTGACCGGCGCTGGCTCTGCCTTAGGCTGCGTTTCACGGCCACGCATCCACCAGGCAAGGCCCAGCAGCGCGGCAGTAAACAGCAGGAATACCAGGTTTGGCATGCCAGGCACCATACCGAGCAGGCCCAGTACCGCCGCGGAGAGCAGCATAACGCGCGGGTTGCTGAACAACTGCCCCACCATCTGCTCGCCTACATCCTGATCGGTGCTGACGCGGGTCACAATCACACCCGCCGCGGTGGAGATCACCAGCGCCGGGATCTGCGCCACCAGACCATCACCAATGGTCAGCAGCGTATAGCTTTCCGCTGCGTGGCCCATGTCCATGCCGTGTTGCAGCACGCCGACAAGCAGGCCGCCGACGACGTTAATCACCATGATCAGAATGCCCGCGATGGCGTCACCGCGCACAAACTTACTCGCACCGTCCATGGAGCCGTAGAAATCTGCCTCCTGGGTCACTTCGGCACGGCGTTTTTTTGCTTCATCTTCCGCGATCAGCCCGGCATTCAGGTCGGCGTCGATGGCCATCTGCTTACCCGGCATCCCGTCGAGCACGAAGCGCGCGCCTACTTCTGCGATACGCCCCGCACCTTTAGTGATAACCATGAAGTTGATAATCACCAGAATGACGAACACCACGATACCGATGGCGAAGTTGCCGCCCACCAGGAAGTGACCGAAGGCTTCGACCACCTTGCCCGCCGCCGCCGCGCCGGTGTGCCCTTCCATCAGGATGATACGCGTGGAGGCAACGTTCAGCGCCAGACGCAGCAGCGTGGTGAACAGCAGGATTGTTGGAAACGCGGCGAACTCCAGCGTGCGCTGGGTGAACATCGCCACCAGCAACACCATGATGGACAACGCAATGTTGAAGGTGAAAAGCAGGTCGAGAATAAATGCCGGTAACGGCAGCACCATCATCGACAGAATTAGCAGGATCAGAATCGGTCCGGCAAGGATCTGCCATTGCGTCGATTTCAGGTTGCCGGGCAGGCGCAACATTGCCACCAGATTAGCCATCAGTGTCCTTCTCGTTCAAAAAATCCAGTGCTTCAGGCACCGGAAGGTTCTCAGGTTTTACAGGTCGTTGACCGCCCGCTAAACGCCAGCGTTTCAGTTGCCACACCCAGGCCAGCACCTCTGCGACAGCGGCGTAGAGCTGGCCCGGGATCTGTTGTCCAATTTCCGCGTGGCGATACAGCGCACGGGCCAGCGGCGGTGCTTCCAGGATCGGTACGCGGTTTTCCGTCGCGATTTCACGAATGCGCAGCGCAATCAGCCCGGCCCCTTTCGCCACCACTTTCGGCGCGCTCATTTTGTTTTCGTCGTACTGAAGCGCCACGGAGTAGTGGGTCGGGTTGGTGACGATGACGTCGGCTTTCGGCACATCTTCCATCATGCGCCGACGCGCGGCGGCACGCTGCATCTGCCGGATACGGCCCTTAACGTGGGGGTCGCCTTCCATCTGTTTATATTCATCGCGGATGTCCTGACGCGACATTCGCAGCTTTTTGATATGGGAATAGATCTGGAAGATAACGTCGAACGCCACCATCGGAATAATGCTGAGTACCACCAGCAGCGAGCATAACCCGACCAGGTTCAGGGCATTTTTCATCGCCGTCATCGGGGATTCGCTGATCAGGCGCATCATCTCCGGCCAGTGGTGCCACAGAAAAAACCCGGCTGTACTGCCCATAAGAAGCGATTTCAGGATCGCTTTAAGAAGCTCAGCCCCGGTTTGCGCGGAGAACATTTTCGCAATACCGGGTAGCGGGTTGAGCTTGGAGAATTTCGGTTGCAGCGATTTACCGCTGAACACCAGGCCACCGAGCATGACCGGCGAAACAAGGGCCACGATGACCACGCCCGCGATCAGCGGCAGCAAGGCGATCATCGCGCTTTTCACAAGATTGATGATTTGAATGAGGATCAGATTGGGGTCATTGACCATGCTGTGATCAAAACGTAAGCCAGCAGAGAGCATTCCCGCCAGTCTGCGGGCGAGCATCTCCCCGCCCCACCAGATTATGCAGACGCCCACCACCAGGATCAGCAGGGATGTCAGCTCTCGGGATCGGGGGATCTGCCCATCCTCACGGGCTTTTTCAAGTCGGTGGGGTGTGGGGGCTTCTGTTTTGTCGTCGTTCTCTTCTGCCACTGTGCCTGCTCGCAGCCCATTAATTCACGGGTATCATGCCAGCGCAGAGAAAATCCAATGGCGGGAAAAGCCCGTTTATTCGGGCTCTTTTCGCTGTTTTTGTTCTGAGCTGCCTCAGGCCGCGTTAACGACCTGAGGCAGAACGGGCAATCAGAAACCAAGGCTATCCAGCAGATCGTCCACCTGGTCCTGGCTTGCCACCACGCCCGCTTTGCTGGTGTCAAGCTGTGGACCATTGAGCAGGCTTTCGTTCTCGCGTTTCGGACGGGCAGCCGGTTCCGGAATGTTCTCCAGCAGCACCATCAGCAGCTGACGTTCAATCTCCTGAATCACATCCATCATGCGCTTGATCACCTGGCCGGTAAGGTCCTGGAAATCCTGCGCCATCATGATGTCCAGCAGCTGGGCGTTAGTGAAGCTGGTGTGGCCCGGCACGTCACCCAGGTACTGACGGGTATCCGTTACCAGTTCGCGGGCATCCGCCAGCTCAATAGGGTTCTCAAACCACTCATCCCAGCGTTTGCTCAGCGCTTTCGCACCCTTCTCCATGGCATCCTGGTGCGGCTGCGAGGCTTCAACGCTGTTCAACGCACGCTCGGCCGCCTGCGCGGTCATCTGCACGACGTAGTCCAGACGGTCGCGCGCGTCAGGGATGGCTTCCGCCGCTTCGGCGATCGCCTGGTCCAGCCCCAGCTCACGCAGGCTGTCGCGCAGCATGCGGGTCAGGCTACCAATGCGGGCAATAATGTCGCTCGGCGAATGTTCTTCAACGGGTTTCATAGCAGGTTGCAACATATCCATCACCTCACATGCCGAGTTTCTCGAAGATCTTCCCGAGCTTCTCTTCCAGAGTCGCCGCGGTGAATGGCTTCACCACGTAGCCGCTTGCGCCCGCCTGTGCAGCGGCAATAATGTTCTCTTTCTTCGCTTCTGCGGTCACCATCAGTACCGGCAGAGAGGCCATACCTGCATCCGCGCGGATGGTTTTCAGCAGTTCGAGACCGTCCATGTTCGGCATGTTCCAGTCGGAAATCACAAAACCAAACCCGCCAGCCTGGAGCTTGTTCAGCGCATCCACCCCGTCTTCTGCTTCTTCAACATTGTTGAAGCCCAGCTCTTTCAGCAGGTTGCGCACAATGCGACGCATGGTGGAAAAGTCATCCACAACCAAAAACTTAAGCTCTTTATCCGCCATAAAATAATACTCCTGAGTCAAATACGTATTGCCTGTCCGGCACTGATTTTCGCCAGCATCTGCTGGCTTACCTGGCTAAGATCGACCACTTCGCTTACGCCACCCATATTGATGGCCTCGCGCGGCATGCCGAACACCACACAACTTGCTTCATTCTGCGCAATCGTCCAGGCGCCAGCCTGGTGCATCGCAAGCATTCCGGCGGCGCCGTCGTTACCCATCCCCGTCAGGATCACCCCAACGGCGTTGCGCCCCGCATGTTTCGCCACCGAATGAAACAGCACATCCACCGACGGACGGTGCCGGTTAACCGGCGGCCCGTCATGAATTTTGATTTGATAGTTCGCCCCGCTGCGCGCCAGCTCCATGTGCTTGTCACCCGGGGCGATATAGGCGTGACCCGGCAGCACGCGCTCGCCGTCTTCCGCCTCTTTCACGCTGATCTGGCACAGCTTATTCAGGCGCTCCGCGAACGAGCGGGTAAAGCCCGGCGGCATATGTTGCGTAATCAGAATACCCGGGCTTGAGAGCGGCAATGGCTGGAGTACATGGCGAATTGCCTCTGTTCCTCCGGTTGACGCGCCAATCACCAGCAACTTTTCCGAGCTGAGTAACGGCCCCGCCTTCAGGGTTGCCGGGGCTGCCGTCGGTTTATGCGCGGCAAGCTTCGCCCGGGACGCGGTGCGGATCTTCTCGGCGATCATCTCGCTGTACGCCAGCATCCCCTCGCGAATGCCGAGCTGCGGCTTGGTGACAAAATCCACCGCCCCCAGCTCCAGCGCGCGCAGGGTGATTTCTGAACCCTTACCGGTCAGAGATGACACCATCACCACCGGCATCGGGCGCAGGCGCATTAATTTTTCCAGGAAATCGATGCCATCCATGCGCGGCATTTCAACATCCAGCGTCAGCACGTCGGGGTTATATTTTTTGATTAAATCCCGCGCGACCAGCGGATCGGGCGCTGTCGCCACCATCTCCATATCGCTGTGGCTATTGATGATTTCGGTCATGATCTGACGCATCAGCGCCGAATCATCGACAGACAATACCCTGATTTTACTCATGCTTTTTCCTTACTCAGCGCATATACCGTTTGCCCACGCAGGCTAAACTCACGCACGAGGTTGCTGAAGTTTTCCGAGTGCCCGGCAAACAGTAAACCGTCAGGCTTGAGCAACGGAACAAAGCGACGCAAAATGTCCTGTTGCGTCGTTTTATCAAAATAGATCATCACGTTACGGCAAAAAATGGCGTCGAATGGCCCCGGCACGTTGTACTGCTTATCCAGTAAATTAACGGGGGCAAATTCCACGCAGTTCGCCAGCTCCTGGCGTACGCGCACCAGTCCTTCATGCGGGCCGGTACCGCGCATGAAGTAACGCTGTAGCTGCTGGGGAGACAGCGTTTTCAGCTCATCCTGGCGATAAACGCCGTTACGGGCTTTTTCCAGCACTTCCGTGTCGATGTCGCTGGCGTACACTTTCCAGCGACCCGGCGCCATGCCCAGGGTGTCCGCCAGGGTGATGGCCAGCGAGTACGGCTCTTCCCCGGTAGAGGCCGCCGCGCTCCAGACGCGATACTCTCCGCTACGGCGACGGGCGTGTTCCGCCAGCACCGGGAAGTGATGCGCCTCGCGGAAAAACGCGGTCAGGTTGGTGGTTAATGAGTTGATAAATGCCTGCCATTCGGCGCTGTTCTGGTTCGCTTCGAGCATGCTCAGATAGCGGCCAAAATCGTCCAGCCCCAGCGTGCGCAAGCGCCGCACCAGCCGGTTGTAGACCATGTCTCGCTTATGGTCCGCAAGCACGATCCCCGCACGCTGGTAGATTAACTGACATATCCGACGAAAATGCGCGTCGGACAGCGCGAGGCGCTGTGTCATCTGCAACAATAATGACGTTTGCCCTGAGGGCATGGGTGATGTCATAGCGCCTTCTCAATCACATTCAGGATACAACGGGCACGGCCTGTGACCGTCCGACTTCTGTTACTGCTTCAACGTGCTCTTTCACATTAAATACGGCGACTAACCCGGTAAGGTGATCCGCCTGGTTTGCCAGCTGATCGGTCGCAGCCGCCGCCTCTTCCACCAGTGAGGCGTTCTGCTGTGTAACCTGATCCATCTGTGTAACGGCCTGCGCCACCTGCTCAATACCACGGCGTTGTTCATCAGACGCCGAGGCAATCTCGCCCATAATGTCGTTAACCCGCGTCACGGAGGTGACTATCTCATGCATGGTCTGCGCGGCGGTATCCACCAGCGCGGAGCCCTGCTGAACGCGGGAGACCGACTCTTCTATCAGCCCTTTGATCTCTTTCGCCGCATTGGCGCTGCGGCTGGCGAGGTTTCGGACTTCACCGGCAACCACCGCGAACCCGCGCCCCTGCTCGCCGGCACGCGCCGCTTCCACCGCCGCGTTCAGCGCCAGAATATTGGTCTGGAACGCGATACCGTCGATAACGCTGATAATGTCGCCAATTTTCTGCGAGCTGGCGGCAATCTCCTGCATCGTGCTGGCAACGTGAGAAGCCTGATCGCCCCCACGTTTCGCCGTCATCGCTGCCTGTTTTGACAAGTCGGACGCCTGACGCGCGTTATCGGCGTTCTGGCTTACCGTCGCGGTCAGCTGCTCCATGCTGGCCGCCGTCTGCGCCAGCGATGCCGCCTGCTGTTCAGTGCGGGAAGAGAGGTCGTTATTGCCTGCCGCAATCTCGGAGATCCCGGTATGCATGGCGTAACTGCCCTGGCGAACGTTGCTTACCGTTTCCCGCAGCGAACTCTGCATCGCCTTCAGGCTGGCGAAAATCGCTGATATTTCATTCCTGCCATACACGGCCACCGGACGCGCCAGGTCGCCCTTCGCAATACTGTCGAAGTGACTGCTGACGATGGCCAGCGGCTGGACGATCATTTTGCGCGACCACCACAGCGAGCCGCCGGTCAGCAGGGCCGCCAGGATTACCATGGTCAGGAATATCATCCCTGACATGCGGTAACTGGTACGGCTGTCCGCACCGGCACGCGCCACAAACTGGTTAATATCCTGCTGCCATGCGTTAAAGCTGTCGTCAAACGCCGCCTGAGACGCCTGCACCGGCGCGGTCAGGAAGTCAGAAAGCTGGTTGTTCTCCAGCCACGTCGCCTGATGGTCGAGATCGCCGTACCACACATCAAAGGTCTTTTTCATGGCGACTTTGAGCGCTTTCTCTTTCTCACTGACCGCCTCCTGCGCCGTAAAGGCCTTAAACTGCGCGTCGGCCTGCTTCAGGCTGCTGCGGGCCACAACCATCAGCGCCTTAATATCCTCCGGCGGATAGCTCAGCGCGGTTAACGTCCCTGCTTTGTTCAGCGCAGTGCTTGCCTGCAACAGCACGGCACGCGTTTGTGCCAGTGCGGAGCGCTGCTGATTACTCGTCTCAACTTCCTGCAAATTCTGATAGCCATCGCGAAACGCCCAGAAAGACAACCCGTTACTGCCAACCTGCAAAACCCCACACAGGATCAGAATCAAAAACAGTGTGGTCGAGATACGAATACGATTTAACATCCACGCTCCCATCAAGCGGCAAGCAGCCGCGGTTTAATTGTCAGTCAAAATGTTTCCCAGTTTTCATCTTGTCCGGTCACCGCTGCGCGCGTACGTGCTGTCACGGGCGCCGGGGCTGCTTCGCCGTACACCGACCGCGAGCTGACCGTATTTGTTGTTTTTGAAGTAAGACGGAACGCCGAGACGGCCATTTTCAGGCGGCTCGCCTGGTCCTCCAGCGCAGCGGCCGCGGCAGCGGACTCCTGCACCAGGGCGGCGTTTTGCTGCGTCACACGATCCATTTCCGATACCGCCAGGGCGACCTGGTCAATACCACGACTCTGCTCATCCGATGCAGAGGCGATTTCACCCATGATGTCCGTCACGCGCGTCACGGCATTCACGATGTCATTCATGGTTTCACCCGCACTTTCCACCAGCACCGAGCCGGTATCCACGCGTGAAACAGAGTCTTCAATCAGGGCTTTGATCTCTTTCGCCGCATTGGCGCTGCGGCTGGCGAGGTTACGCACTTCGCCGGCGACTACGGCAAACCCGCGTCCCTGCTCGCCCGCACGCGCCGCTTCAACGGCCGCGTTCAGCGCCAGGATATTGGTCTGGAAAGCGATGCCGTCGATTACGCTGATGATGTCGGCGATTTTCTTCGAGCTGTCGGCAATGTCATGCATGGTTTTCACCACGCCGTCGACCACCCGACCGCCGCGTTGGGCGGTGTCGGACGCGCTTTCTGCAAGCTGCGACGCCTGGCGGGCATTGTCGGCATTCTGCTTCACGGTCGCGGTGAGCTGCTCCATGCTGGCCGCCGTCTCTTCCAGAGCGGACGCCTGCTGTTCGGTACGGGACGAAAGATCGTTGTTGCCCATCGCGATTTCACTCGTGCCGGTATAGATGGCATCCGCCCCCTCGCGCACGTTGGCGACGGTATCAATCAGCGAACGCTGCATATGGTCGACGCTGGTTGCCAGCTCGGTGATCTCATTGCGGCCAGAAACGGACAGCGTTTTCGTGAGATCGCCCCGGCCAATATCACGGATATGGGCAATGACGCGGCCAAGCGGGTTAAGAAGGATATGACGAATGCCGTACCACACGGCCACCAGCACTATGACCAGCGCGAGGGCGAGAACCGCCATCTGCCATTTCGCGAAACGGTAGTCGTTCTGGCTTTGCGTGAACGCGGAGTGATAAAGCTCGCCGCTGGCTTTAGCGTACTCGCCGAGCGCCGCGCCGAGGGCGTTCTGCATTCCCTGGGTCGGCTGCGCGAAATAGGCGTCCATATTGCCCTTCTCCAGGAACTGCACCAGCTCCGTGAGGCCGGCGAAGTAGGCCTGATATTTTTCATCTATGTTCGCGCTCGCCTGCGCCATTGCCGGCTGAGGGGCGATTTTTTTGAAGGCGTCGTAATGTTTCGCCGCGTCTGCCAGCGTGGCGCGCGCATTCTTCAGCAGTTCCGTTTTTGCGCTGCTCTGCTGGTTATTTGGGTCCATCATCATGCGGGCAGACGAGCGGCTCAGGTTGATACGCGTCTGCAACATCAGATCCCAGGTCGTGGTCAGTTCGCTTTGCTGCATTCGCAAAGCGTTCGAGGCCGCGAAGCTGTCCTGGTTCTGTTTTAACGACGAGAAAAAGAGGCCGCCAGAAGTAAGCTGAAGAAGTGCGAAAATGACCAGCACCATCATAAGCATTGTGACAACGCGGATACGGTTCAACATACAACACCTTCTCATAGATTTATTAACGGTGTTATCGGCACAGGCCACAGGAACTTTACATTTGCGAAAGGGAAAAGCGCGGGAGTCAGAATGCGACGTCGACAATCAGCGTGTCGGTGTAGGTTCCGGCAGGCGGCGTGGCCTGGCTGGTCAGAACTTTGGCGGTGTAGTTGTAGGTACGTAAAAGCCCGTCCGTACTGACCTGCGATGAGCTGGCGCTGGCCCAGCGCTCGCTGCCGCTGCTACCCCAGCGGTTGCTGGTCGCCTCTTTGTAGATGTCGTAACTCATGAAGTTGCTGCCGCTGACCATACGACGCACGTTGTTCAGGGCATTTGCCCCATTATTAATGCCTATGGTGTAGGTGCTGCCTTTGGTACAGGTGACGGCAACCGACTGTGAAACGGTGGGAAAATTTTGCACCAGCGGCGCGCTGTTAAAATTCACGTCCGGCGTGGTCATGGTGCTGCAATCGTTGGTGACGGTCATGTTGACGAGAATGGAGGTGGTTGCCGTGCCGGTTTGCGGGGTCAGGCACGCACCGACCGCGCCAACAGCGCACACGTTGTAGTTGATGCTGAACGTTAACAACACCTGGTACGGCCCGGCAGTGACGTTCTGCCCCATTACGGTCCGGAAATAAAGGGGAATGTTGTAGCGCCTTGAACCCAGCAGCCCGAGCAGCGTGTTTCCACTCCAGGTATAGGCTTTGCTGATTTGTACTTCACTGTTTCCGCCGCAGCCGGACGCCCCGCACAGGCGCGTAGGAATGACATCGGTAATAGCCGCGTTGTCCGTACGCTTCATGGTCGCCCGGCTATTCGCAAAGACGGATGCCGAAGTGTAAGTCAGCGTCACCGAGTCGTTGGTTAACAGGTTGAGAACGGTATCGCAGGTCACCACCAGCGTGCCCGTCGTTTCCACTTCCCCGGTGCCGCTGAGTGCGAACGAGGTGACGCTGCCAAACGAGGCATTCACCGTACTGACGGTACAGGCCGCCCAGCTGCCGCCGGAGCACAGCAGCAGAAGCGCGATTAACAGGCGTCTCACGGCGCCTCCCGACAGGTCAGCGGACCGTAGGTTTGCAGCTTATGCTCAGGGTTTGCGCCAACGGTCAGCGTTGCCGTACAGCGTTTACCCTCCGGGGTGGTAACCTCGAGCGGATTCACATCGTTGAGGTTTTCCAGCCAGGCGAGGCCGTCATAGCCGACAACCGCGCTGCTGCGGGATGCGCGTCTGACCTGGCTTCCCACCGGGATCGCATTGCCCTGCGCATCGTGCAGGATCACGCTGGCAACCCGCTCCTGCTCCATCGGGAAATCCACCAGATAACCGTTATGCCGACGAATCGCCACCCGACGCTCGGTCTCTTTCAGCCGGGTATCCGCAGGTAAGTTCAGGGTATCAATGCGGTAGCTTGCCGGGTAATAGGCGGAAACGCCGCTGACCAACAGATAACCTTTGTTATTGGTTTTACCAACCGGCTGGTTTTCGTAGCTGACGGGTACGTCCGGATGTCCGTCGGTGCTGATCACCACAAACGCATCGTTGATTTTGTTCGCCGCAAACAGCTCACCGTCCATCAGCACAACAGAACCCATCGCCTCGCCCCACCAGGTCATCATGCCCTTCTCACCGTAGCCGCCGCCCTGTAGCTCCACGTTGTTATTCCGCCAGCCGAGCGTAGCCTGCTGATAGTTACTCGACCGCGACTGGTTGGCCCAGGCCATGTTCCAGCTAAAGCCGCCGTCTGAAGGCATCGAGTGGTTGTAGTTAATGCGTTGAGTGCTGCCTGCGTCAGGGGTGTTTTCAAAGGTGACGGCGGCGCTGTCACGTTCGCCGAGGGGAACCTGCAACGACAGCGCAACCGTCCAGTCGCCCCGCTGCTGGTCACGGCTGGCAGCCAGATAAATACTGCTTGAGCCCCACAAATTACGGCTCCAGGAGAGGTTGAGCAGCTCAGTTTTTTTGCTGTCAAAACTTTCAACCCCGATCCACGCCGCGCCGATATTGCCGTAACCGCCGAGGTTAAAAGTTAAGGAATACTGGTCGGTATTGCGGCTCAGGCTGGCAACGGGGTTATCATTTTCATCATAAACGGTGGGCTGATCGTACAGGGCGAGGTTGCCGAAGCCACGGTCGCGCCGGGTATGCTGGGTCGCTACGCTAAACTCGCTGGTGTTGTACTGATAGCCCCAGTTTATCTGGCCGCCGCTATCGCCGCGCATGCGGCTTTGGGTCCACGAGGTATTTACCACGCCAAAACGCCCGAGCTTCAGCACCGTGCCCGCTCCGCCGAGCGCCAGCGACTCCGCCCCTTCCGCATGCCCCTCCAGCGTCAGCCAGTCGGTCACCCCGTAGCGATACGATCCGCTGCCCGCCGCCGGGCCATAGTCAAAATTCTCAATACCGTAGTTACGCCGCAGGCTGCCCAGCGTCACGGCGCCGTCGCTTAACCCCTGCTTAAGCAGATCGCTGCTGACATAAAACGGCAGCGTGGTACTCACCTGACGACCCAGCGCATCAGTGGTAACCAGCACCGCATCCCCGGCACCGTTGATATACGGCAGATTGGTGAGGGTAAACGGCCCCGGCTGAAGGCGGGTGGAGCCGGAACGGTAGCCATTAATAAAGAGATCGACCGAGGTCGGGACAGCCGCCTCGCCGGAAAACGCCGGCAGCGGCCAGGTCACCAGATCAGGACGCAGGGAGAAGTCGCGCCCGTAGCTGATCCCGCCCATGCGCACGCTGGTGCTCCAGCTCAGCGCATCGCTGATGACGTCCCCGACGGTCCAGGTGGTGGCATCTTCCTCGTTGGTGATCAGAAACGTTGAGTCGTAGCGCACGTACCCTTCCTGCTGCCCGCTGTTACCGGTGAAATTCTGCCGGGCGTAACCCGTCGATGAAAACGAATAATCCTCATTGAAATAGCGGAACTCGTGCCAGACCGACGCCTGGCCGCCCGTGTGCTCGGAATGGTTGGTATAAACGTCGTAATTGAGCAACGCGCCGCGGCCATAGTGCGGCTTGCTATGCGTGTTCTGTTCGCTGAACGGCGTGATCCGCGCGGCGACCCAGTCCCGGGGGACCGTCAGCAACAGACGCTGGGCCGTGCTGTCGTACTCTGCGCGTACCGACGTAAGCGTCGAGAGATTCACCTCTCCGG
>NZ_QFRV01000099.1:0-12689 GCF_004136805.1 Enterobacter cloacae complex sp. GF14B | reverse complement strand
AGCCACAGCCTGAGCGCCTGCCAGTAAATGGCGAAAACGGTTTTGAGGGTCATCAACGGGATCCGCGCCAGCAGCGAACGCAGCGCTGCGCGCGTCAGCGGCGCCCGGCGTAGCGTCAGGGTGGCATCAAACACCTTCGTCTCCTGATGGTTTTCGATATGCATGCGCAGCGTGCTGTCCGGGCTGTTGAAGCGCCAGTGGTAAACCATATCCATCGGATTAAAGGGCGAGACGTGAAACGCTTTCTGCGTCGGCGGGGCGTCCCGCCCCGCTACCGCGTAGTAATGTCGTTCATTCCACGGCGTGTTACGCACTTCGGCGAGAACCCAGCGCAGAGTGTCTTCGCCGTCATAGCAGTAGTAAAAATTGACCGGGTTGAAATGAAAACCGAAATAGCGCAGCTGAGTCAGAAGCATGACCCGCCCCGCCGGACGCTCGCCGGTCAGCTTTTCCAGACGCTCAAGGACGCGCTCTTTGAGCGGCGTGCCCAGCGGGTAGTCCGCATCATAAAATGCCGCGGGCGCAACGCGGTTACGACGCACGCCGACAGAGGGCAGCGCGTCCAGCTCATCGAGATCGAGCCACGCCATAAACACGCTGTAGGTAAAGTGGTGCGCTTTCGGCGCAAGCCGACGATGGCGCAATGTACCGTGGTAAAGGCAGCTGTTCATCTCAGTTGCCCTCCCCGGCCGCGATAGCGTTGACCACGTCCAGCGCACTGCGCACGCCATCTTCGTGGAAGCCGTTGTACCAGTACGCGCCGCAGAACCAGCTCCGATGGCGACCATTTATTTCGCCGCGCCGGGCCTGAGCTTGCCAGCTTTGCGGGTTAAAAAGCGGATGCTCATAGACAAAGCGGCGCAGCACATAGCGTTCTTCCACCGGTGTTTCCGGGTTGAGGGTGACGCAAAACAGCGGGCTACCCGGCGGCAGTCCCTGCAAGATATTCATGTTGTAGGTGACGCAGGCGCTGGCCCGATCCTGTTCGCTGAGGCGGTAGTTCCAGCTCGCCCACGCGCGCTTGCGCACCGGCAGCCAGCGCGGATCGCTGTGAAGCACCACCTCGTTACGCTGCCAGCCGATATCACCCAGCACCTCACGTTCAGCCTGCGTTGGGCTGGCGAGCATCGCCAGCGCCTGAGCAGAGTGACAGGCGAAAATCACCTGATCGAAGGTATGAGTGACGCCTTCCCGCTCAATATCGACGCCACGATCGTGGCGAACAACCTTCTGAACCGGCGCGTTGAGGTGCAGCGTCAGGCGATCGCCAAGCTTGTCCATCATCGCGCGGATATACTCCCGGGAGCCGCCTGGCACGACGTACCACTGCGGACGATGGGTAATGTCCAGCAGACCGTGGTTTTCAAAAAAGCGTAAAAAGAGCGGCAGCGGAAAGCGTTTCATCTCCTGTAGCGACGACGACCAGATAGCCGCTCCCATTGGCAGGATGTAGTGGCGCGCAAAAAAGGGCGTAAAGCGGTGCTGGCGCAGGAACGTTTCCAGCGTGGCGGATCCATCGACTTCGCCCCGGAGCGTCTGTTTCGCCAGCCGGTTAAAGCGCACGATCTCCTTCAGTAGCGTCCAGAAGGCAGGGTTCAGCAGATTACGACGCTGGGCGAACAGCGACGTCAGCGTGTGGCCGTTGTACTCCAGCCCGCTCTGCGGGTTATGTACCGAAAAGCTCATCTGCGTTTTTTGCCCGCTGATGCCCAGTTCGCTGAGCAGCCCCATGAAGCGCGGATAGGTGCGGTCGTTGTAGACGATAAAACCGGTATCGATGGCAAAGGTGCCCTGGGGCGTGTCGACATCCACCGTTGCGGTATGGCCGCCCGGGGTGGCCTGCGCCTCAAACACCGTGATCTGATGATGTCCGGCGAGCCGCCAGGCACAGGTTAACCCGGCGATGCCGCTGCCGATAATTGCGATTTTCATGGTCGCACCATCCCGCGCAGCAAAGCGCGCTGAAGTACATCGGGCAGGCCGGAAAGCAGGCGCAGCGCCAGGCTGAACCCGGCGGGAAACGCGATGTGATCCTTCCCTTTTGCCAGACCGCGACGAATGGCGTGGACGGCGTCCCCCACGCTGACCCGGCCCGGCATCGGGAAATCGTTTTTGCGGGTCAGCGGCGTGTCGACAAAACCGGGTGAAACGACCGTGACGGCAATCCCTTTCGGTTCCCAGTCGAGGCGCAGCGTGTCGGCAAACCAGGTTAATGCCGCTTTAGAGGCCCCATAGGCTTCGGCTCGCGGGAAGTGAAGCCAGTGCGCCATCGAACTGACCAGCACCACGCGGTTGCCGGATACCAGCTGCGGCTGCAACGCCGCAAGGCAGTTTACCGGCCCCATGAAATTGGTGGTCATGACCCGCGCCACCAGCTCGGCATCCACCTCGCCGCGGTCGAGATACTCGCAGGTTCCGGCGCAGAGAATCACCGTGTCGGCAGCACAGTCCGCCAGCGCCTGGCGACAGGCGTCCCTGTCTGTCATATCGAACAGGCGCACCGTGATGTTGGGGCTGTGCTGATGCACAGCGGCCAGACGTTGCGCATCGCGCCCGCAGGCAATCACCCGGTAACCATCGTCGGCAAAAGATTTCGCCAGCCCCGCCCCGATGCCCGAGCTTGCGCCGGTGATCAGAACCGTTTTCATGATTTCACTCTCCGCTTCACGCCGCGTACGGCCCAGCCGAGTATCGGGAGATGTTCGTAAATCATCTCTCCGGCATCGTAGTAATCCCGCTGGCGAACAATGCGATCGTCGCGCATGTCTACCACGGAGCAGCCCGGCAGCTGTCGCACTGCACCCCGGGCAATACGCGGGTGCGACCAGTGCATCATCCAGGTGACCACAAAGCGATCGCCCTGCTGCAACGGCGCATCAACGGTAAAGCGACAGTGCTGGACGTTAGCCAGCAAGTGGGTGAAATAGCGCTGGATCGCGAACACCCCGCTATGTTCGCCAAAGGGATCGATAAGCGTGGCATCGGCGCGATAAATCCCCGCCAGCGCCGAAGGTGGCTGGGTATCCAGCGTGGCGTAGTAATCAACGAACCGACTGATGACGGACGGCAACGTGCTCATGGGTCACATCCTGGGTGTAAACAACGTAGCGAAATCGCATAATTTAAACTTACACAATTAACGTTATTTGTCCAAGTTTGCGCAGATATATTTTTTATTCTTATTATTTTTCAAAGACCTGAAATGTTACCTCGCGCAACCATTTTGTGCATAAAGTTGAATTTCGCCGCCAGGCTGCCGTTTTTTTAGGGATAACCTTAAGGCAAAGGTGCCATTTATCTTCCAGACTTATCCTTTTAATTCATAAGGATGTCACGCGATGAAACATTTACTGATGACGCTCTTTTCCAGCCCGGAATCCTTGTTGCAGGTCATGAGTCACCAGGAAATTATCGAAGCCGTAGAGGATGGCGACCGCATCATCATCGATCAGGATGGAAACGCCTCGGTTAACTACAAAAGCCACGAGGTGCGGCAGGACTTTCTGCGCCATGTCAACGCGCTGAAGAGGGCCTGAAATGGGAACGGCAATATTCATGGTATTGATGGTATGCGGGTACTGGTACACCAGCCGCGACCTCTCAACACGGTTTAAAATCAAGCGCTCCTTTGGCTGGGACGTCTATTTTCTTGTGGCGCTGTATGGCTGTATTTTTGTTCTTCAGGGAGTGATCGCCACCGGCCTGTTGTGGCTGCTGTTGTTCGCCCTCTCCGCCGCCGATAACACGTTCCATTTCACGTCTGCAAAATATGCCGACTGGCAAATTGATTTTATGAACTGGAGCTTCCTGGGGATTCAGGCCCCGGTGGTGGTAATGCTGACCTTCGCGATCCTGTTCTGTCTCTACCGCTCGAACTGGGCCGGGAGCGCGCGGCTGGACGGCGAAGGCCGAAAAAAGCTCTACAAGCGGCTGGCGCAATCGAGCGGGATTGAACAGCTGCTCTATCAGTGCATGGAGGAAGGTGAACTGGCGCACGTCACGCTGAAATCGCGGCGGATCTATATTGGGATGATCCATACCGCCACGCTGGAGTATGAAAAAACGGCCAATATCGTGCTTATTCCGATGCTGAGCGGCTACCGTGACGGGAAAAACATGCAGCTCTGTATCGAACATAACTACAGCAAATGGTATGCCGAGCATGACATTACGCTCGATTCAGAGCCCAAAAGCGCCATGGATTTTCGCAAAGTGATCATGCTGGATCAGATCGAGAGTATTTCGCTGTTCGATCCGGCAAGCGCCAGCGCGCTGGCAATGCGTGAATAAAAAAATGGCGCCTTATCGCAACAAGGCGCCAGGATTAGCCAGGATGAACGCTAAACTTATGGCGTCACAATATTGAACCAGAAGTCAAATGTGTCCATGTAGCTCAGCATCTCTTCCAGCTTCGCCCCGTTTCCGCTCACCTTCACGTCACCCTTATCCATCGCCTGCTTCAGCGTCTCTTTCTTAAGGATGATGTTGTTCAGCGTGGTACGGTCCAGCGTGATGGTTGCGTCAGCATCCTTCGCCTGCGCGTTGGCGGTATGGTTCAGCACGCCGTTTTCCAGCTCCAGCTTGTATTTGCCGCCATCCTTACCGAGATCGACATTGAAGACCGCCTTCGCGTTACCGGCCCGCACCCCGTTGATGTGCACACCCAGGTAGTCGAAGAACATTTCCGGGGTCATCGCCCGCACGGTATCCGGGCTGGCGGTGTTCGGCGTCGGTAGCTTCTTCACGCCATTACGCAGTTCTTGCGCGCCGGTCAGGTAGAAGTTACGCCAGGTGCCCGCTTCCGCCTGGTAACCTAACTGCTCCAGCGCGTCGGCTTCCAGATTACGGGCAGCCTGGTTGTTAGGATCGGCAAAGACCACTTTGCTTACCACCTGAGCAACCCAACGGTAATTACCCTGCTGATAATCCGCTTTGGCTTTCTGCATGATGGCATCAGCGCCGCCCATGTACTGCACGAACTTCTTCGCAGCCAGTTCAGGCGGCAGCTCGTCGAGGGTTGCCGGGTTGCCGTCGAACCAGCCGAGATAAAACACGTAGGTGGCTTTGACGTCGTGGCTAACGGAGCCGTAGTAACCGCGGCTTGCCCACTGTTTTTCCAGCGATTCCGGCAGTTTAAACTCGGCGGCGATCTCGTCGCGGGTCAGCCCCTTGTTTGCCATACGAAGGGTCTGGTCGTTGATGTAGCGGTACATATCGCGCTGACCTTTCATCAGCTTGACGATATTCTCGTTACCCCAGGTCGGCCAGTGGTGCTGCGCAATAATCACTTCCGCGTCCGCGCCCCAGCGCTCAATGGCGGCGTTAATGTACTTAGACCAGGCCAGCGGGTCGCGGATTTTCGCGCCGCGCAGGGAGTAGGTGTTGTGCAGAGTATGGGTCACGTCCTCTGCGGCCTCGATCATTTTCTTCTCTTTGACATACCACAGCATCTCCGACGGAGCTTCTGAACCCGGCGCCATCATAAAGTCGTAGGTCAAACCGTCGATCACTTCTTCCTGACCGGTATGGGTAATGTAGTCGGTCGGCGGGATGAGGGTGACAGTACCCGCAGAGGTGGTGGTGCCAAGGCCTGCACCCACCTGGCCTTTTGCATTCGGCTTCAGCAGGTTGCCGTACATATAGCTCGCACGGCGGCTCATCGCGTTTCCGGCCATAATGTTTTCGGAAACCGCCTCTTTCATAAAGCCATCCGGCGCGTAGATTTTCACTTTGCCAGACTTGACGTCAGCTTCGTCAACCACGCCGCGCAGGCCGCCATAGTGGTCAACGTGGCTGTGGGTGATCACCACAGCGACGACCGGTTTCTTGCCGCGGTTTGCATAGTAGAGATCCAGCGCTTCTTTCGCCGGTTCAGCGCTTAACAGCGGGTCGATAACGGTAATGCCCTTCTCGCCCTCAATGATGGTCATGTTGGAGAGATCGAGATTACGGATCTGATACACGCCGTCGGTGACCTTAAACAGCCCGCCAATGTTGATCAACTGTGACTGACGCCACAGGCTCGGGTTTACCGTATCCGGGGCTTTCTCACCCTCTTTCACGAAATCATATTTCGCCGGGTTCCAGATAACGTTCCCCTGCTCGCCTTTAATCATGTTTTGCGGCAGCGGGGCGATAAAACCTTTATGGGCGTTCTCAAAGTCGGTTTTATCGGCAAACGGTAATTTGTTATACAGGGCGTTATTTACCTGCCGGGTCGTGGCAGTGGCATCCTGCGGCTGCACTTCCGCAAACGCGGAAAGCGACAGCGACGTCAACACACCGGCAAGCGCCAGATGTTTAGCAATTAGGGTTAATTTCATTGAATGGCCTCATAGATTAATTGCGCCGCCTGGATATTTACTGTTGGCGGATAATTTTAATGCGAACTCATTGACGACCATTCTAAACAGAATACCTTTCCATCATAGTCCCATATGGGACTGGTTATTTATGGGTTCGTAATTCGGGGCCTATTGCTGCTATACTCGCTACCACGGCAAACGTTGCGGGGAGAGGCTTAGCGTGAATTTTCAGGATATCCATACCTATTATCAGCAACTCAATATTGGGCAATTTTTTCCGCACATGCTTTGTAAAGGCGAGGCCTTAACCGTTGCCGCAAATAAAAAACTCACCGTCGAGCCTGGCTATATCTATTTTTGCACTGAAGGGTCGCTGACGATATTAATGCCTGATGATGGCCTTAATATTGGCAATACTATCGAGTATATGCCGATAGGGTTAATGGAAAGGTATTGTCCACTGGCGAAGTATGAATATCGCAGCAGTGCGAAGGTGAAGCTGGTGAGAATATCCTGGGTCGACTTCGACCAGATATTTTTCCAGGGCGGGCCTGAGCGCATGCAGGCGCTGGCCACCATACTGACCTACATGTCCATATTTACCATCGACCTGCACAATGAACGCAGGCAGGTCACCAGCTACCAGACCATCAAACCAATGCTGTACCGCTATCTCTATCGGCAGGAGACCCACACGGGAGAGAATGAGGGCCTGGCGCTGTTTATCATCAAGCGCACTAACCTGTCACGAACGCATGTCTTTCGCGTGCTGGCAGATCTAAAAGCCGGGGGCTATATCACCATGAAGCGCGGAAAGCTGGTGTCGATTGACCGGCCCCTGCCGGATGCGTATTGAGCTCATTTTCACGCCTTGATCAACGTGCGGGAGCGAACAGCCTTATTTATCCCGGCCAGCCGACTTGGGCCGTAAATTCTCATCGAAGACCAGCCGTTTGCGGCCGGGCTCTTCTTCCCGCAGCGGCTCCACCTGATGCAGCGTCTGCTTACAGCGATCCACCAGCACCTGATACTCCCGCGTGCCCTGCTTTTTCCACTCTATTTCCTGCGCACTTAGCTCACGAATCGCTTTCGCCGGACTGCCAAGAATTAAGTGATTCGCAGGCATTTCCGCTTTGGCCTTCACAAACGCCGCCGCCCCGACGATGCTGTTTTCGCCGATCGTCGCCCCGTCCATCACCACCGCATTCATCCCCACCAGCGCATTACGGCGGATAATGCAGCCGTGCAGGATCGCGCTGTGGCCGATATGCCCGTCCTCTTCCACCACCGTGTCCTGCTCCGGAAAACCGTGCATCACGCAGTTATCCTGGATGTTCGCGCCGTCTTTCACCACGATCCGGCCAAAATCGCCGCGCAGGCTGGCGTTGGGCCCCACGTAAACGCCTTTGCCGAGGATCACGTCGCCAATCAGCACCGCGGTCGGGTGAACATAGCTCTCTTCAGGCACGACCGGCGTCAGACCATCAATTTGATAAACAGGCATACCCTCTCCTTATGTGATATTCAGACCACCAAAACGCTGGTGATAAAGCGTGCCGGGAGCGGGCAGCTCGCCCACAGAGGTTTCCCCCTTCTCACTGACAAACGCCAGGGCTCCCGCCGCCACGCGCTGGTAGATATTAATGCACAGCTGTCGCGCGCTCTGTCCCGCCCAGTGCGCAGGAAGTAACTCCTCCGGCAACAGCGGATCTTTCAGCACCACGCGACGATAAAAATGAATGAGTAACAGCTGGATCTGGAAGCAGCGTTCCGGAGTCAAATCCTCAGGCGGCGCCTCTTTCAGCAGTGGCAGCAGCGGACGGAACGAGTTGATAAACGTTTCGTACATCGCGTTTTGTTCGGTCAGCTGCCAGCACTCTTCCACGCGGGATCGTAGCGCCGCGCGTGACAAGGCCAGCGGCGAATGGGCTTCAAAGAAGATGACGTTTTCCGCCACGCCCGCGTCATGCAGCAGAGACTGCACGTCCGCCAGGTTCTGCGACGGCGAGGCCATCAGGCTCGGTGCAAGCGTGCCGAACCCTTGCCAGATGAGCTGTTTTTTCACGTCCGCGAGGGTGGTTTTATCCAGCCCCTCGGAGAGCAGCAGCAGCCATTTGCCATCCCACGCCGGCAGTTCCGCACGGTAGATTTTATTTTCCGCGCGGCGTGTCAAACGCAGCCCCTTGTCGCTGAGACGGTAAAAGCTGCGGCGGCCAATGCGGGACACATCCAGCCAGCCCTCTTTGTTGAGGCGAAACAGCGCGGTGCGCACAAAGCGCTCGCCAAATCCCATCCCTTCCAGCAGGGCCGCCAGGCTGCCGAGCCAGATCTCTCCGCCGCGGTGCGCAAGCGCGTCGCCATACAGTGAGGATATAAGCGACGTTCCGCTGACGGGAACAGAGCTGACTGCATGCTGGATAAAGGCATCAAGTTTATTCATGTGATTCATTCTGTTGTTATTTTTTTCCTGGATGAATCATAGCATACGAATCTGGGGTGTACCCTCACCCTAACCCTCTCCCAAAGGGAGAGGGAACTTAATACACCCTCTCCCTTTGGGAGAGGGCTGGGGTGAGGGAATTCAACCGTTGGCTGCCACTTTACGCAAATCAAACACCCGGCAAGCTTTACCCTCGGAGCGCGGTATGCTGCCACAGTTAACGATCATCACGTCGGTCGAGATCCCCACCATCGATTTAATCCGATGACGCAGCTGATGGCAGACCTGACAGCGCTGCTCATGGGTCAGCGTTAAGCTGCTCTGTTTCAGCTCGACCTTCACCGAAAGTGAATCAAGATGCCCGCGGCGGTTCACCTCCAGCTGATAGTGTGGCGAAAGATGTTCGAACTTAACGATCTCCTCTTCCAGCTGTGACGGGAAGACGTTCACGCCGCGAATGATGAGCATGTCGTCGCTGCGCCCGCTGATGCGATCCATCCGGCGCATGGTGCGTGCAGTGCCCGGCAGCAGGCGCGTGAGGTCGCGGGTGCGGTAGCGGATCACCGGCAGCGCCTCTTTGGTCAGGGTGGTGAACAGCAGTTCGCCCTGCTCGCCGTCAGCCAGCGGCGTGCCGTCATTCGGGTTGACGATCTCCGGGTAGAAGTGATCTTCCCAGATGGTCGGGCCGTCAGCGGTTTCAAGACACTCCATCGCCACGCCCGGCCCCATCACTTCGGAGAGACCATAGATATCCAGCGCGGTAATGCCCAGCCGTTTTTCAATTTCGCGGCGCATCGCCTGCGTCCACGGCTCGGCGCCAAACACGCCGACGCGCAGGGAACAGGCGCTGGCGTCACCGCCCATCTGACGCTCCAGCTCTTCAATTAAATTCAGGCAGTATGAGGGCGTCACCATGATCATATCCGGCTGAAAATCGCGGATCAGCTGCGCCTGCTTCTCCGTCTGGCCGCCGGACATCGGGATCACCGTTGCACCCAGACGCTCGGCACCGTAGTGCGCCCCCAGCCCGCCGGTGAATAGCCCGTAGCCGTAGGCCACGTGAATTTTATCCTTCGCGCTGCCCCCGGCGGCGCGCAGGGAACGGGCGACGATATTGGCCCAGTTGTCGATATCATTCTGGGTATATCCCACCACGGTCGGCTTTCCGGTGGTGCCCGACGAGGCGTGGATGCGCACCACCTGCTCCATCGGCACCGCAAAGGTATCGAACGGGTAGTTGTCGCGCAGATCCTGCTTGGTGGTGCACGGGAATTTTTGCAGGTCCGCCAGCTCGTTAAAATCGTCAGGGTGAACGCCCGCGGCGTCAAACTTGCGTTTGTACATCGGAACGTTGTTGTAGGCGTGGTTCAGCGTCCACTTCAGGCGCGCGGTCTGCAACGCCTGCAATTCATCAATGGACGCGGTTTCGATCGGATCAAGCTTTGTTGTATTTATCATCGCAGGGTACTCACATTATTGTTCGCTCAAACACGCTCAAGGATCATGGCAATGCCCTGACCCACACCGATGCACATCGTACACAGCGCGTAGCGCCCGCCGCGTCGGTGCAATTCATTGCTCGCGGCCAGCGCCAGTCTGGCACCGCTCATTCCCAGCGGATGACCTAACGCGATCGCCCCGCCATTCGGGTTCACATGCTCCGCGTCATCCGGCAAACCCAGCTGACGCAGCACGCCCAGCGCCTGTGCGGCGAAGGCTTCGTTAAGCTCAATGACGTCCATATCGGTGATACTGAGTCCGGCACGTTCCAGCACCTTACGGGTGGCGGGAACCGGGCCTAATCCCATCAGGCGCGGCTCGACGCCCGCGGTCGCCATGGCCACAATGCGTGTGCGCGGGGTTAACCCCTGGGCAAGCGCCATCGGCTCGCTGGCGATAATCAGCGCCGCCGCCCCGTCGTTCACGCCAGAGGCGTTCCCCGCCGTCACCACACCGTTCTTGCGGAACGGAGCTTTCAGCGCGGCAAGCTGTTCAAGGGTGGTTTCGGCGCGCGGATGCTCGTCCACGCTCACTTCCGTTACGGCACCTTTTTTCCCCGCCACCTGTACCGGGATAATCTCCTGCGCCAGAACGCCATTCTGCTGCGCCCGCGCGGTGCGCTGCTGGCTGCGCAGGGCAAATGCATCCTGATCGGCACGGCTTATATTTAACAATTCCGCTACATTCTCTGCCGTTTCCGGCATGCTGTCAGTTCCGTATTGCTGATGCATGAGCGGATTCACAAATCGCCAGCCGATGGTGGTGTCGAAGATCTCCGCCTGACGCTGAAACGCCGCGGTGGCTTTGCCCATCACGAACGGCGCACGGGACATGGATTCGACGCCACCGGCGATCAGCAGATCGCCATCCCCGGCCTTAATGGCGCGTGCCGCAAAGCCAAGGGCATCCAGACCGGAGCCGCACAGGCGGTTAATGGTGGTACCGGAAACGGTCTGAGGCAGCCCGGCCAGCAGCGACGACATGCGCGCTACGTTGCGGTTATCCTCTCCGGCCTGATTTGCGCAGCCGAAGATCACATCATCTATGCGCTCCAGATCGAGCTGCGGGTAACGCGCCAGCAGCGCACGCAGCGGCACGGCCCCTAAGTCATCGGCACGCACGCTGGATAATCCTCCACCGTAGCGACCGACCGGGGTACGCACACCCTCACAAATAAATGCGTCACGCATCAGGCTTCTCCTGTCATACTGCCGCCGGTGCGGTGCGATTTCCCGCGAAAAAGAGCGACGGTTTTCTGTTGTTGGTTCTGAATTTCAATGTCGTATACGCCGGTCAGTTTGCCCTGATGCTTCACCCGCGCGGTAGCGGTCAGCTTATCGCCGGCAAAGCCCGGACGCAGAAAATCGATGGCGCAGCCTGAGGCCACCGCCGCCAGCCCCTGACTGTTGCAGGCGTAGGCAAAGGCGGTATCGGCCAGCGAGAACAGCTGTCCGCCGTGGCAGGTTTTATGCCCGTTGAGCATCTGCGGGGTGATGGTCATGGTCACCACCGAGTAGCCCTCGCCCATGTCGAGAATGTCCATCCCCATCGCCTGCGCGCAGGCGTCCCGTTCGTACATCGCGCGGGCGTTATGCCAGGCGTTATGACTCATAGCTACTCTCCAGAAGCGCACGCTGGCGCAGCAGTGAACAGGGGCGATAGCGTTCCTCGCCGTAGTGACGTTGCAGGTTCTCCAGCAGCGTTAACAGACGCTGCCAGCCAAGGCGCTCGCCCCAGGCGATGGGCCCGCAGGGATAGTTGACCCCTAAGCGCATGGCGGTATCGATGTCTTGCTCGCTGGCGACCCCTTTTTGCAGGGCGTCCAGCGCTTCGTTGGCAATCATCGCTACCGTGCGCCAGACCAGCAGACCGGGGTAATCGGCAATCTGTACCACCCGTTTCTGCTGGTGCTGCAACCAGTAAATGGCTTTCTGCGTGGCGGCGTGCGGGTTGCCGGGTGCGGCGGCTATCACGGCCACATCCTGCTCGATGCGATCGACCACCACCACCGGGCAGCCGTGGCGCAGCGCCAGGGACTGCGCGGTCTCACCCTGCGTTTCGATCAGCAACAAATCGTCAATTTCCGTGACACCGTCACTTCTTCGCTGTACGCGCATGGGGTTGAAGCTGTCGCTGACCGGGGCGAGCCAGCTGACGGCGGGTTTGTCCTCCAGCCAGCGGTAAACGCCCTGCCCGCTTTTCTTACCCAGACGCCCCGCCAGCACCAGCTCCTGCTGCACCAGCGACGGCAGAAAACGACGCTCCTGCCAGAAGGCATTAAACACGGAGCATGTCACGGCAAAGTTGACGTCCTGACCAATCATGTCCGTCAGCTCAAGCGGCCCCATCGGGAAGCCTCCGCCGTCTCGCAGGGCGGCGTCAATCACCTCGGGCGTTGCCACCTGCTCTTCCAGCGCGCGCCAGGCTTCCGAGTAGAACGGGCG
>NZ_QFRV01000098.1:0-12719 GCF_004136805.1 Enterobacter cloacae complex sp. GF14B | reverse complement strand
CGTGCCGGTCGGCGGTGAGCTGGAGATGGTCGACGGCACCACGCTGTCGCACTCGCTGGCCGGACGTCACAAGATTATTTTCTGACCAAACGGAGGCTGCGCGCGCGGCCTCCGCTTGAAAATTTCCCCCCTTATCCCCATCTCTCACTCAACGTTTTACAACCCCATTAAATGGCATTGTTGAGGTCGACTTAGATGAAAGGACAAGAAACCCGTGGTTTCCAGTCAGAAGTAAAACAGCTTCTGCACCTGATGATCCATTCCCTGTATTCCAACAAAGAAATTTTCCTGCGTGAGCTGATTTCCAACGCCTCCGATGCGGCGGACAAGCTGCGCTTCCGCGCGCTGTCTAACCCGGATCTGTATGAAGGCGACGGCGAACTGCGCGTGCGCGTCTCGTTCAATAAAGAGAACCGCACCCTGACGATTGCCGATAACGGCATCGGGATGAACCGCGACGAGGTGATCGACCACCTCGGGACCATCGCCAAATCCGGCACCAAAGCGTTCCTTGAGTCCATGGGCTCTGACCAGGCGAAAGACAGCCAGCTGATTGGTCAGTTCGGCGTAGGCTTCTACTCGGCGTTCATCGTGGCGGACAAAGTCACCGTGCGCACTCGCGCCGCGGGCGACAGCGCCGAGAACGGCGTGCTGTGGGAATCCAAAGGGGAAGGCGAGTACACCGTTGATGACATCACCAAAGCGGATCGCGGCACCGAAATCACCCTGCACCTGCGTGAAGGCGAAGACGATTTCCTGAACGACTGGCGCGTACGCTCCATCATCAGCAAGTATTCCGACCACATCGCGCTGCCGGTTGAGATTGAAAAACAGGAAGAGAAAGACGGCGAAACCGTGGTTTCCTGGGAGAAAATCAACAAGGCGCAGGCGCTGTGGACGCGTAACAAAGCTGAAATTAAAGACGACGAGTACAACGAATTCTACAAGCACATCGCCCACGACTTTACCGACCCGCTGACCTGGAGCCACAACCGTGTGGAAGGTAAGCAGGAGTACACCAGCCTGCTGTACATCCCGGCACAGGCGCCGTGGGACATGTGGAACCGCGATCACAAGCATGGCCTGAAGCTGTACGTGCAGCGCGTGTTCATCATGGACGACGCCGAGCAGTTCATGCCGAACTATCTGCGCTTTGTGCGCGGCCTGATTGATTCCAACGACCTGCCGCTGAACGTCTCGCGTGAAATCCTTCAGGACAGCACCGTCACCCGTAACCTGCGTAACGCCCTGACCAAACGTGCGTTGCAGATGCTGGAAAAACTGGCGAAGGACGATGCGGAAAAATACCAGACCTTCTGGAAACAGTTTGGCCTGGTGCTGAAAGAAGGTCCGGCGGAAGACACCGCGAATGTGGAAGCTATCGCTAAACTGCTGCGCTTCGCCTCTACGCACAACGACTCCTCCGCCCAGACCGTGTCGCTGGAAGAGTACGTCTCCCGCATGAAAGAAGGGCAGGAGAAGATCTACTACATCACCGCCGACAGCTATGCGGCAGCGAAGAGCAGCCCGCACCTGGAGCTGCTGCGTAAGAAAGGCATCGAAGTGCTGCTGCTGTCTGACCGCATCGACGAATGGATGATGAACTACCTGACCGAGTTCGACGGTAAGGCGTTCCAGTCCGTTGCCAAAGCTGACGAGTCCATCGACAAGCTGGCAGATGAAGTGGACGAAAGCGCGAAAGAAGCCGAGAAGGCGCTGGAGCCGTTCATTGAGCGCGTGAAAACCCTGCTGGGTGACCGCGTGAAAGAGGTGCGCTTCACGCACCGTCTGACCGATACGCCAGCCATTGTCACCACCGATGCGGACGAAATGAGCACCCAGATGGCGAAACTGTTCGCTGCGGCGGGCCAGGCCGTGCCGGATGTGAAATATATCTTTGAGCTTAATCCGGATCACCCGCTGGTGAAACGCGCGGCGGATACCCAGGACGACGCCCGCTTTGCGGAGTGGGTTGAACTGCTGCTGGATCAGTCCCTGCTGGCCGAGCGCGGTACGCTGGAAGATCCTAACCTGTTCATTAAACGTGTGAATGCGCTGCTGCTGGCGTAACTGACCACGTCTCCCCTGGTCTTCTCCCTCTCCCTGTGGGAGAGGGCCGGGGTGAGGGCACCAGACCGCACTCTCCCAAATTATCTCCCCTCATTAACCGTTTCAGCCTCCCCGCCTTCCTTGAGCGATACCCGTTCTGGTGGTATTGTTTAGCGCTTTTGAAAAATTGAATCGACATTTGAGGGGATTTTCGCAATGCGTATTATTCTGCTTGGCGCTCCGGGCGCGGGTAAGGGAACTCAGGCTCAGTTCATCATGGAGAAATACGGTATTCCGCAAATCTCTACTGGTGACATGCTGCGTGCCGCTGTTAAATCTGGCTCCGAGCTGGGCAAACAAGCTAAAGACATCATGGACGCAGGCAAGCTGGTGACCGACGAACTGGTTATCGCGCTGGTAAAAGAGCGCATTGCTCAGGAAGACTGCCGCAATGGTTTCCTGCTGGACGGCTTCCCGCGCACCATTCCTCAGGCTGACGCCATGAAAGAAGCGGGCATCAACGTGGATTACGTGCTGGAGTTCGACGTACCGGACGAGCTGATCGTTGACCGTATCGTTGGCCGTCGCGTACACGCTGCTTCTGGCCGCGTTTACCACATTAAATTCAACCCACCTAAGGTTGAAGGCAAAGACGACGTGACCGGCGAAGAGCTGACCACCCGTAAAGACGATCAGGAAGAAACCGTGCGTAAACGCCTGGTGGAATACCATCAGATGACCGCACCGCTGATCGGCTACTACACCAAAGAAGCGCAGGCGGGTAACACCAAATACGCGAAAGTGGACGGCACCAAAGCCGTGGCTGACGTACGTGCAGAGCTGGAAAAAATTCTCGGCTAAGCGCACCTCTCTCACCCGGAGCCCCGGGTGAGAAAAATTCTCATCTTACCTATTGCAGCAATGGGTTTCGTTTAAACGCATTTCCGCTACAATTGACAGCCTATCAAATGGTTAAGAGGCGTGAATGAGTCAGGCGAAAACCGGCATCCTGCTTGCCAATCTGGGCACCCCAGAAGCACCTACTCCAGCGGCGGTAAAACGCTACCTGCGACAATTTTTAAGCGACACGCGCGTCGTGGATACCCCAAGACTGCTGTGGTGGCCACTGCTGCGTGGCGTCATTCTGCCGATTCGTTCCCCGCGTGTGGCAAAGCTCTATCAGTCCGTGTGGATGGAAGAGGGCTCGCCGCTGATGGTGTACAGCCGTCGTCAGGAGAAGGCGCTGGCCGCCCGCCTGCCGGACATGCCCGTTGCGCTCGGCATGAGCTACGGTAAGCCGTCCCTGGAAAGCGCCGTTGACTCTCTGCTGGCGCAGGGCGTTGAACACATTGTGGTGCTGGCTCTATATCCGCAGTATTCGTGCTCCACGGTAGCTGCCGTCTGGGACGAACTGGGGCGCATTCTGGCGACCCGCCGCCGTATACCGGGTATCACCTTTATCCGCGACTACGCCGATAACGAGCTGTACATTCAGGCGCTTGCCAGCAGCGTGCGCGCGTCGTTTGAAAAACACGGCGAGCCGGATCTGCTGCTGCTCTCCTATCACGGTATTCCGCAGCGTTTCGCGAACGAAGGGGACGATTACCCCCAGCGTTGCCGCGATACCACCCGCGAGCTGGTCTCCGCCCTCGGCCTGCCGCCTGAGAAGGTGATGATGACCTTCCAGTCGCGCTTCGGCCGTGAACCTTGGCTGACCCCGTATACTGATGAAACGCTAAAAATGCTGGGCGAGAAGGGCGTGAAGCACATTCAGGTGATGTCGCCGGGCTTCTCGGCGGACTGTCTGGAAACGCTGGAAGAAATTGCCGTCCAGAACAAAGAGTTCTTTATGGAGGCGGGCGGAACAAAATACGAATACATTCCTGCGCTTAACGACTCCCCTGAACACATCGACATGATGGTGTCACTGGTCACCACCCGCCGCTGATCGCGTTACGGGCCGGGTTTGTGCTACCATTCCCGGCCCGTATTCTTTGCACAGTTCAGACCATGAAATTTCCCGGTAAACGTAAGTCCAAACACTATTTCCCCGTCGATGCCCGCGATCCGCTGTTACAGCAAATTCAGCAGGAAAGCGAAACCAGCGCTGCCTGGGTGGTCGGTATCGATCAGACGCTGGTGGACATTGAAGCCAAAGTGGATGATGCGTTTGTCGCTCGTTACGGTCTGAGCGCCGGGCACTCGCTGGTGATTGAGGATGACGTTGCTGAAGCGCTGTATCAGGAGCTGGTGCGCGAAAATCTTATCACCCACCAGTTTGCCGGCGGCACTATCGGCAACACCATGCACAACTACTCCGTACTGGCAGACGACCGCTCGGTGCTGCTTGGCGTGATGTGCAGCAATATCGAAATCGGTGGCTACGCCTACCGCTACCTGTGCAATACCTCCAGCCGCACCGATCTGAACTATTTACAGGGCGTTGACGGGCCGATTGGCCGCTGCTTTACGCTGATAAGCGATTCCGGCGAGCGTACCTTTGCCATCAGCCCCGGCCATATGAATAAGCTGCGCGCTGAAAGTATCCCGGAAGAGGTGATCGCGGGCGCGTCTGCGCTGGTACTGACCTCCTATCTGGTGCGCTGCAAGCCGGGCGAACCAATGCCGGACGCAACCATGAAGGCAATTGAGTACGCGAAGAAATACAACGTGCCTGTGGTTCTGACGCTGGGCACCAAATTCGTCATTGCCGACAACCCGGAGTGGTGGCAGGCCTTCCTGAAAGAACACGTCTCGATTCTGGCGATGAATGAAGAAGAAGCCGAAGCGCTGACCGGTGAAAGCGATCCGCTGCTGGCGTCTGATAAGGCGCTGGACTGGGTGGACCTGGTGCTCTGCACCGCCGGGCCGGTCGGGCTGTACATGGCGGGCTTCACGGAAGAAGAGAGCAAGCGTAAAACCCAGCACCCGCTGCTGCCGGGCGCAATCGCCGAATTTAACCAGTACGAGTTCAGCCGCGCTATGCGTCATAAAGACTGCATCAACCCGCTGCGCATCTTCTCTCACATCGCACCGTATATGGGTGGCCCTGAGAAGATCATGAACACCAACGGCGCGGGCGACGGCGCGCTGGCCGCGCTGCTGCACGACATTACCGCCAACGCCTACCACAAAACCAACGTGCCGAATTCCAGCAAACATACCTTCGACTGGCTGACCTATTCCTCGCTGGCGCAGGTGTGTAAGTACGCGAACCGCGTGAGTTATCAGGTGCTGAACCAGCATTCTCCGCGCTTAACGCGGGGGCTGCCGGAACGGGAAGACAGCCTCGAAGAGGCTTATTGGGACAGGTAAAAGTAAAACGGCAACCTGTGGTTGCCGTTTTTAGTGTTTGTTCCCTCTCCCTGCGGGAGAGGGTCAGGGTGAGGGCATCAGGCAGCACAAAACTTACCCCGTTACTGCCTCTTCAACCGGCGGTTTCGTCAGCATTGTCAGCATCGTATTCGCAATCTCACGCTCACCCATCACCACCTGATTCGCGCCGCGCTCGGTGATGTACTCCACTTCGTCATCATAATGGGCGCGGGCAATGATTTCGATATGCGGGCATTTTTCACGGGCTGTGGCGACAATCTCGCCAGCCTCGTAACCGTTCGGGATAGTGAGCAGCAGCCAGCGAGCGCAGTCCAGATGCGCCAGATTCATAATCTCTTCGTTAGCCGCGTTGCCCAGCACCGCGCGGATGCCACGCTCGCGAAGTTCGTCGACGCGGGTGCGTGACGTTTCAATCACTACAAGTGGAATGCCCTGAGCCATCAGTTTTTCACCCAGCAGGCTGCCGACGCGGCCAAAACCGACCAGCAGCGCGTGGTTGCAGATATCCACCGGGATCTGTTTCTCTTCTTCTGTCGCCTCTTCCAGCGTCAGCTCTTCGAGGGTTTCGGTCTTCTCGAGATATTTCTCCAGCAGGGCAAACAATACCGGGTTCAACATGATGGAGAGGATCGCCCCCGCCAGCACCAGATTTTGCCCAGCCTGTGGGAGCAGGTTCAGGGCCATCCCCAGACCGGCAAGAATAAAGGCGAACTCGCCAATCTGCGCCAGGCTGGCGGCGATGGTCAGCGCCGTGCGCGGCGAGTGACCGAACATCCGCACCAGGAAGAAGGCGGCAACGGACTTACCAAAGATGATGATTGCCAGCGTACCCAGCACGGCCAGCGGCTGCTGGATGAGGATCAACGGGTCGAACAGCATCCCGACGGAGACGAAGAACAGCACCGCGAATGCATCACGTAGCGGCAGGGTATCGTGCGCGGCGCGGTGGCTCAGCTCGGACTCGTTCAGCACCATCCCGGCGAAGAACGCGCCCAGCGCAAAGGAGACGTCAAACAGCTCGACGGCGCCAAAGGCAATGCCCAGCGCCAGCGCAAGGACTGAAAGCGTGAACAGTTCACGCGAGCCCGTGGCGGCGCTGCGGGACATGATCCACGGCACCAGACGGCGGCCCACCAGCATCATGATGGCGATAAACGCCACAACCTTACCGATGGTAATGCTCATATCCAGTGCCAGCGAGGCGAAGCCGATATTCTCTTTTTCCATCATCCCGGCGACGGCGGGCAGCAGAACCAGCGTCAACACCATTACCAGATCTTCAACAATCAGCCAGCCTATCGCGATTTGCCCGCGCTGGCTGTCTATCAGCTGCCTCTCTTCAAGCGCGCGCAGCAGCACCACGGTACTGGCGGTTGAAAGACACAGCCCAAATACGATACCGGTCATGATTGACCAGCCCAGCACCGCCGAAAGCGCCATGCCCAGCAGCGTCGCCACCCCTATCTGGGCGATCGCTCCCGGTATGGCGATCGACTTTACCGCCATCAGATCCTTCAGGGAAAAATGCAGCCCGACGCCAAACATCAGCAGGATCACGCCTAATTCCGCCAGCTCAGGCGCCAGTTTGGTATCTGCGACAAAACCCGGCGTAAAGGGCCCTGCCAGCACGCCCGCCAGCAAATAGCCTACCAGGGGCGAAATACGCAGTTTATTGGCAATCATGCCGAGAATAAAAGCGAGCACAAGTCCACCAACAATGGTGGTGATAAGCGGTGTGGCGTGGTGCATTCCGTCTCCTTTTGCGATGGGTGATCCATTTTTGGTGCAAATACCAAAAAGCCGATTAATAGTTTATGACAATTTTTACGCTTATGTTTATGAATAATTGTTGAAAACACAATAAAAAGGCAATAAGCATGAAAAAAGGCAGATTTTGATAAATTTGCTGAGGGGAGGGAGAGGAAAGCCTTATGACATCAGGTTATCCGGCTGCCAAAGTTTAACTTTGGCAGCCGTGAAGTTACGCTTTATGGCGGTTGTCAGGCAGGAATATGGTCAACATCCCCAGAAGTGGCAGGAAAGCGCAGATTTTATAGACCAGGAAGATGCTGGTGTGGTCTGCAACCATCCCTAACACGGCTGCGCCAAGGCCGCCCATGCCAAAGGCAAAACCGAAAAAGAGGCCGGAAACCATACCGATACGTCCCGGCAGCAGTTCCTGCGCATAGACCAGAATGGCTGAAAACGCCGACGCGAGAATAAAACCAATAATCACCGTCAATATTCCGGTCCATTCCAGCGTTGCGTACGGTAAAACAAGCGTAAACGGCGCAACGCCGAGGATAGAGCCCCAAATCACATACTTACGTCCGATTTTATCCCCCACAGGGCCGCCAATCACCGTGCCTGCCGCCACCGCAAACAGGAAAGCAAAGAGGTGGAACTGGGCGTTTTGTACCGATAATCCGAATTTTTGCATCAGATAGAAGGTGTAATAGCTGCTGATGCTCGCCATATAAAAATATTTCGAGAAAATCAGCACCAGCAGCACGCTGACGGCAAGGATCACCTTATTGCGCGGAAGGGGGTTGGTTATCTTCGCGGCAGGTTTTCCCTTATTTACGCGATGCTGCGCGGCATACCAGCGGCTGATTTGCGCCAGGACGACAATCGCCAGCAGCGCGGCCAGCACAAACCACGCCACGTTGCCTTTACCGTAGGGCGCGATAATCACCGCCGCCAGCAGAGGACCGAGGGAGCTACCAAAGTTCCCCCCCACCTGGAACAGAGATTGCGCCAGCCCGTGGCGTCCGCCGGAGGCCATACGCGCCACGCGGGACGATTCCGGATGGAACACCGATGAACCGGTTCCCACCAGCGCCGCGGCAACCAGTACCGCCTCAAAGCTGCCCGCCATGGCCAGCAGCACTAGCCCGCTCAGGGTGAAGCACATCCCAATGGGCAGCGACCATGGCATCGGGTATTTGTCCGTCCAGTAGCCCACCACCGGCTGTAGCAGCGAAGAGGCCAGCTGGAAGGTCAGGGTGATCATTCCGATCTGCACGAAGGTTAATGAGAACTCAGACTGCAACAGCGGGTAGATCGCCAGAATCAGCGACTGGATCATGTCGTTGAGCAGATGAGAGAGACTGATTGCGCCTAATACTTTAAAGGAAGTGCGCGATTTCGGCGGCGACGCCGGAGCGCCCTGGACGGGCTGGGTTGATTCACTGATTGCCATAAATACCACGTCGATTTGTTATTAGAGATGCAGGGAGTAATTATTATCCGACTAACATACCCGTCCGTGACATTTGAAGAAAGTCGCAATTCTGAAAACTTATTTGTCTATTCTTGTGAGTCACTGTAATTTTTGCGTTTGTCTATGAGTCAGGGAGAGAGAAGATGAAGTTAATGAAGCGTGGCGTCGCGCTGGCGCTCATCGCCGCATGGGGGCTAACAAGCCTGCCCGCGCAGGCGTATGAAAAAGATAAAACCTATAAAATTACCATTCTGCATACTAACGATCATCACGGCCATTTCTGGCGCAGCGAATACGGTGAATATGGCCTGGCGGCGCAAAAAACGCTGGTGGACGGCATTCGTAAAGAGGTCGCGGCCCAGGGCGGCAGCGTGCTGTTGCTGTCGGGCGGGGATATTAATACCGGCGTACCGGAATCTGATTTGCAGGATGCCGAGCCTGATTTCCGCGGCATGAATTTAATTGGTTACGATGCGATGGCGGTCGGAAACCACGAGTTTGATAATCCGCTGAGCGTGTTGCGCCAGCAGGAGAAGTGGTCCAAATTCCCGTTCCTTTCCGCCAATATTTATCAGAAAAGCACCGGCGAGCGCTTGTTTAAACCGTGGGCGCTGTTCAAGCGTCAGGATCTGAAGATCGCGGTCATCGGCTTAACCACCGACGATACGGCCAAAATTGGCAACCCTGAATTTTTCACCGACATCGAATTCCGTAAACCGGCGGACGAAGCGAAGCTGGTGATCCAGGAGTTGCAGCAGAATGAAAAACCGGATGTGATTATCGCGACCACCCACATGGGGCATTACGACAACGGTCAGCACGGCTCTAACGCGCCGGGCGACGTGGAGATGGCGCGCAGCCTTCCTGCGGGCTCGCTGGCCATGATTGTGGGCGGTCATTCGCAGGATCCGGTCTGCATGGCTTCTGAGAATAAAAAGCAGGTAGATTATGTGCCCGGCACGCCGTGCGCGCCGGATCGTCAGAACGGGATCTGGATTGTACAGGCCCACGAGTGGGGTAAATACGTTGGCCGCGCGGATTTCGAATTCCGTAACGGCGAGATGAAGCTGGTGCACTATCAGCTCATCCCGGTCAACCTGAAGAAGAAAGTGACCTACCCGGACGGCAAAAGCGAGCGGGTACTCTACACGCCAGAGATCGCTGAAAACCAGCAGATGCTCTCTCTGCTGACGCCGTTCCAGAGCAAAGGGAAAGCGCAGCTGGACGTGAAGATTGGCACGCTTAACGGGCGACTGGAAGGAGACCGCAGCAAAGTCCGCTTCGTGCAGACCAACATGGGGCGTCTGGTGCTGGCCGCGCAGATGGCGCGCACGAATGCGGATTTCGCCGTGATGAGCGGCGGCGGTATTCGTGACTCCATCGAAGGCGGAGACATCACCTATAAAGACGTGCTCAAAGTGCAGCCGTTTGGCAACGTGGTGGTCTATGCGGACATGAGCGGGAAGGAGGTGATTGACTACCTGACCGCCGTGGCGCAGATGAAGCCAGATTCCGGGGCGTATCCGCAGTTTGCTAACGTCAGCTTCGTCGCGAAGGACGGTAAGCTCAACGATCTCAAAATCAAAGGCGAACCGGTTGATACGGCGAAAACCTACCGCCTGGCAACGTTAAGCTTTAACGCCACCGGCGGCGACGGCTATCCGCATATCGATAACAAACCGGGCTATGTAAATACCGGGTTTATTGATGCGGAAGTGTTGAAGCAGTTTATCCAGCAAAATTCACCGATTGACGTGAACGCGTATGAGCCGAAAGGTGAGGTGAGCTGGCAGTAGTGTTGTGCGGCCTGATGCCCTCACCCCAACCCTCTCCCACCGGGAGAGGGCGCGAACACAAAAAACGGTAACGCCTGTTACCGTTTTGCTTTTACCTCGCAGCGCCACCGGGCAATTTTCTCAATCCCGGCGCGCAATATCCGCAAATTTCGCGTCCAGCATTTTCGCCAGATCGCCTGCGGACAGTTCGATATCCAGCCCGCGTTTGCCGCCAGAAATATAGATCGTTTCAAATTCTTGCGAAGGCGCATCGATCAGCGTGGGCAGACGCTTTTTCTGACCGAGCGGGCTGATCCCGCCGACCAGATAACCCGTTGTGCGTTGCGCAACCATCGGGTCTGCCATATCGACCTTTTTCGCTCCCAGCGCTTTGGCCACTTTCTTCAGATCAAGCTGTCCGGCGACGGGCGTCACTGCCACAGCGAGGTGCTTCATATCGCCGTTCACCGCGACCAGCAGCGTTTTGTAGACCTGGTCCGCGTTCAGCCCCAGCTTGCGCACCACTTCATCACCAAAGTTGGTTTCGTTCGGATCGTGATCGTAGGTGTGGATCCGGAAAGAAATTTTGTTTTTTTCGAGTAATTTAACGGCGGGAGTCATGGCTATCCTTCTTACGACAGACGATTCATGCCAGCAGCATACGCCTGACGTTTGTCTAAAAAATAGCACCATCTTGCGCAATAGTATTGGCAGTGATGGTTACTTTGAGCGACAATCGGCGTAGCCGAAGGTCACTTCGGTATAATAAAAACGATGAAATTCCTCTTTGACGGGCCAATAGAAATATTGGCCATTTTTTTATTTCAGCAGCGACGGCAAATTCCCTTCTCCGTACAAATGCAACGCGCCAACCGCGACAACATAACGACCGGCAGGCAGGGCATATAGCGTCTCCCGCCACGCCTGGTTGCGCGCGTTCATCAGCACATCATACAACGATTCACTGAACGTCGACGGTAACGCCAGCTTACCGTCTGCGGGCGGCGCATCCAGCCACCAGCCAATCATCGTTTGCAGCAGACGCGCGTTGGTGTGCCAGTGGGTCAGGGTATCATCCAGTAGCATCTTGCCGTCATCGGGAAGCTGGCGAAGGAGCGCAATCTGGCTGTCCGTGCCTTCCAGTTCAATAACGGACAGGTTGCGCGCCCTTGCCGCATTCAGCAGTTGATAATCGATACCGTAATCGCCGCGCAGCCCCAGGCGCTGCGCCTGGGTGGCCTGTAGCACCATGGCAATTTGCCACAGGGGCAGGGTGTCGAGCATTGAGAGCGAGACGCCGGTCTCATCCGCAAGACGAGTAAGCTCAGCCAACTGCGTCTCGTTAAGACGTTCCGCCAGGGGGCGGTCGCTTTCCAGCCCGGCAAACGGCGATTCATGGCCGGAGATGTCGGCTTCGACGATCAGCGCGTCGGCGCGCTTCAGTAGTTTAATCAGGCCGGAGGGCAGGGGGGACATATCCTGCGTGCCCATATGAATGCTTCCCACCAGGTGCAGATGCTGCCCGCCCGGAAGCGAAATATCCATACCGGGCCAGGCATAACGGCGGGGAAAAAGGGCGCGAAACGATGTTTTTATACGATTAAACAGACCCATACGCGCTCCATAAACGGAAAGGTTCATGCTAGCGCGTACGGGTACAAGGTTCAATCCTTCGGTTTAAACCGCAGCAGACGGTTAGCGTTGCTCACCACGGTAATTGACGAGAGCGCCATCGCCGCACCCGCAACAACCGGGTTCAGCAGGGTACCGGTCAGCGGCCACAAAATCCCGGCGGCAATCGGAATGCCGAGCGAGTTATAGACGAACGCCCCCAGCAGGTTCTGCTTCATGTTGCGCAACGTGGCTTTCGAAATCGCCAGCGCGTCCGCCACGCCCATCAGGCTGTGGCGCATCAGGGTGATCGCCGCGGTTTCAATGGCGACATCGCTCCCGCCGCCCATCGCAATACCTACGTCAGCCTGCGCCAGCGCCGGGGCGTCGTTGATGCCGTCGCCCACCATCGCCACCTGGCGACCCTGACTTTGCAGGTTCTTGATGGCGTCCGCTTTGCCGTCCGGCAGCACGCCCGCGATCACCTCATCAATACCGGCTTCTTTGGCGATGGCGTTAGCGGTGGTCGGGTTGTCCCCGGTCAGTATCACCAGACGATAGCCCGCGCGGTGCAGGCGCTGTAAGGCATCTACGCTGTCCTGGCGTAACGGATCGCGCACGGCCAGCAGCGCCGCCACCTGACCATCCCTCGCCAGCAGAACCGGCGTCGCGCCCTGAGAGGCCTGCGCGTTCAGCTCAGCGTCCAGCGCGGACGTATCAACGCC
>NZ_QFRV01000097.1:0-12729 GCF_004136805.1 Enterobacter cloacae complex sp. GF14B | reverse complement strand
GCTGCCGCTGCCTCCACACCGAGTACTCCGCCGCCCAGCACTACCGCCGGCCCGGAGATATTCTGGATGGCGCGGGTTTCTGCCAGGGTGCGAAAGGTGAACACATGCGGCGCATCGCCGCCGGGGATCGGCGGCACAACAGGGGTAGAACCGGTAGCAAACACCAGCGCATCCCAGCCCAGCGTGCGAGCAGAGGTATGCACTTCACGCGCGTTGACGTCTACTGCGAGCGCCGTTTCTCCTCGCAGCACCGTCACGCCTCGTGCCGTGTACCAGTCTTCATCGTGCAGACAGATGTGCTCCGCCTGCTTTTCGCCACCCAGCACTGGCGAAAGCTGGATGCGGTTGTATGCCTGCTCCGGCTCGTCACCGATGACGGTGACAGCGAAACGACCGGGAACACGCCCGGTGAGCGACGCAATCAGCCGGGTTGCCGCCATACCATTACCGATAATGACCAGTCGCATCGTGCCCCCTCATTACGCCGCTTTCGGCTGTTTTTCGTAGAGGAAATGGAGGATCTGCTGGCGCATGTGGTGATAGCGGCTGTCGTCCGCCAGCTGCACCCGGTTGCGCGGGCGCGGCAGATCGACGCGCAGGATCTCACCCACGGTGGCCGCCGGGCCGTTGGTCATCATCAGTACGCGGTCAGAGAGCAGTACCGCCTCGTCCACGTCGTGGGTGATGAGCACGATGGTGGTATTCAGCGCCTGCTGGATCTGCATCACCGAATCCTGAAGATGGGCACGCGTCAGCGCATCGAGCGCGCCAAACGGCTCATCCATCAGCAGCACTTTCGGCTTCATCGCCAGCGCGCGGGCAATCCCGACGCGCTGCTTCATGCCGCCGGAGATCTCCCCGGGATGCTTGTGCAGCGCGTGGCCCATCTGCACCCGGTCGAGATTGTGCTCAATCCACGCTTTGCGCTCGGCCTTACTCATGGTGTGACGGAAGACCTGATCTACCGCCAGCGCCACGTTGTCGAAGCAGGTCAGCCACGGCAGCAGCGAATGATTCTGAAACACCACCGCGCGCTCTGGCCCCGGCCCGGCGATTTCGCGGTTGTCGCAAATCAGCCCGCCTTCCGTCGGCAGCGTGATCCCGGCGATCAGGTTTAACAGCGTCGACTTGCCGCAGCCGGAGTGACCAATCAGACTGACGGTTTCGCCCTCGTGGATATCAAAAGAGACGTTTTGCAGCGCCAGAAACTCGCCGCTGGCGGTGGAAAAACGCTGGCTCACGGCCTGGACCTGAATTAACGGTTTCATCTTCACTCCTTATTTTTCCTGCCAGCTAAAGCGACGGGCGATCAGCATCAGCCCCTGCTCCAGCAGCAACCCGACCACGCCAATGATGACGATGGCGATGAGAATGTTTTCGACGTTGAGGTTGTTCCACTCATTCCAGATCCAGAAGCCAATGCCTAAACCTCCGGTGAGCATCTCGGCGGCGACAATCACCAGCCAGGCAATGCCAATGGAAAGACGTACCCCGGTCAGCACCGCAGGCAGCACGGCCGGGAAAAGAATGCGGCGCATGATGGTCCACTCTGAGAGTTGCAGCACCCGGGCCACGTTGAGGTAGTCCTGCGGAATACAGCGCACCCCTTCGGCGGTGTTAATGACCATCGGCCAGATGGAGCAGATAAAAATAGTCCAGCTCGATGCAGGCTCCGCTTTCTGGAACAGCAGCAGGCCGATAGGCAGCCAGGCCAGCGGGCTGACCGGACGCAGTAGCGCGATCAGCGGGTTGAACATGCGGGAGAAAAAGGTGAAGCGGCCAATCAAAAAGCCCAGCGGAATGCCCGCCAGCGCCGCCAGACCGAAGCCGATGGCGACGCGCTGCAACGACGCCAGCACGTTCCAGCCAATGCCCATATCGTTTGGCCCGTCGCGATAAAACGGATCGGCAAACAGGGTCATGGCCGAATCGAGCGTGCTGAGCGGCGTCGGAAAGCCTTTACTGTTTATCGCCGCCAGCTGCCAGAGCACCACCAGCAGGCCGAGACCGAGCAGCGCCGGGATGACGCGCTGTAAAAAATCATTCATCCGACGCGTAAACGCGGGCGCACGACGGCGAACCTGTAACGGAGGCAGGACTATCACTTCCCCGCTCTCTGACGTCTCTTGTGGTTTTGTATTTTGCAGATGCTGCATACTCAGGCCCCTTTACGGTAAATGGCGAAGCGGTTGGCGTACCCTTCCGGATCGGTGCCGTTCCAGACGGTGCCGTCCATCAGGGTGCTGCTGCGATACGGTGATGACGGTGTGAACATGCCGCCCACGGCGGTCGCGGCATCCTGCCAGACCGCGGTCTGGTTAATGCGCTGTGCAATGCCCGCGTAATCCGGCGCGGCGTTGAGCAAGCCCCAGCGGCGGAACTGGGTTAAGAACCACATGCCGTCGGAGAGATACGGGTAGCTCACGGCACCCTCGTTGAAGAAACGGATCGGGTGCGCATCCTGCCAGCGCTGACCGACCCCGTTGTCGTACTCGCCGAGCATACGTCCGGTGAGATACTGTTCCTTGCAGTTGAGCCAGGCGCGGCGCGAGAGGATCTGCGCGGTTTCGCGTTTGTTTTCCGCTGACGCCTCGATCCAGCGCGCGGCTTCCATCACGGCGCTCACCAGCGCCCGTGCGGTGTGCGGATTTTTCGCCACCCAGTCGCGTCGGGTGCCGAGGATCTTTTCCGGGTGATCGGCCCAGATGGACTGTGACGTGGCGGCGGTAAACCCGATGCGGTCGTTAATCGCCCGCGCGTTCCACGGCTCGCCAACGCAAAACCCGACCATGTTGCCAATGCGCATGTTCATCACCATCTGCGGCGGCGGCACCACCACGGTGCGCACGTCGTCAAACGGGTTAATCCCCGCGCTGGCCAGCCAGTAGTAGAGCCACATGGCGTGCGTTCCCGTCGGGAAGGTATGCGCGAAGGTGTAAGTTCCCGGCGCCTGCTGCGCAATCAGCTTTTTCAGCCCGTCGAGGTCACGAACGCCCTTCTCCGCCAGATCGCTGGAGAGCGTAATGGCCTGACCGTTCTGGTTGAGGGTCATCAGGTTCGCCATCTGCTGCGGCTTGCCCGCGATACCCAGCTCCAGACCGTACAGCAGGCCGTAAAGAATGTGCGCAGCGTCCAGCTCGCCCGCCACCAGCTTGTCGCGCACCGCCGCCCAGCTCGCCTCTTTGGTCGGTACAATGGTAATGCCGTGTTTTTTATCGAACCCTTTCAGGGCCGCGATAACCACGGGCGCGCAGTCGGTCAGGGGGATAAACCCGATACGCACGGTATCCTGCTCCGGCTTATCTGACCCCGCCGCCCATGCGGCCTGCATGACACCCGGCAATAGCATCGCACCACTCGCCAGCATGCTGGCCTGCAATAACCGCCGTCTCGACAAATCCGCCATAATTGCTCCTGAAAAAAGGCAAAAAAAAGCGCCCGACGGTGCTGAAGCACCGATGGACGCCTTTATCCTGAAGACGCATGCACCGCCGTTGGCGCATCGTCGAAAATGGTTAATCTGTTAATGCAAAGGTAATGCCAGCTTTTCATCCCCGGCGTTACGGGGTTTCTGCAAGGAGAGCGCTGTTTTACGCACCTCAATCAGGCATGAATTGCCCACTGACTGTGCAACTACTCCCCAGGGGGTATCTTCCACAGATTTTTCACCGTAAGCAGCGCACGGGCGATATCTACCATGCGTTGGTTTTTATCCATCGCCATTTTGCGCAGGGCGGTCCACGCCTGCTCCTCGCTCATGTTCTGGTGCGTCATCAGCACGCTTTTGGCTTTGTCGATGGTCTTACGCTCCTCCAGCGTGTCGCGCAGGGAAGCAAGCTGACGGGAGAGTTGCTCAATTTCACGCGCCTGCTGGCGCACCAGCGGCAGCAGCGGTTTATCCGGAAATCGCGCCAGGATATCGTCGTGTTCATCGTCTGCGTGCAGGTTTTCGCTATAGCGGCGCTCCTCAACTGCCGTCATCAGATCGGCAATTGCCACCTCCTCCAGCGTGCGCAGGTGCTCAAGGCGCGCGGTTTGCAGGGCAAACCATTTGAGGGCGGTATCACCGTTATCTGCCGGAGGCTGGCGGGTGCACGCTTCACGCCTGAGTTTTTCAGTCTCCAGACCCGGCAGGCAGTTGAGGGTAAATGACTCCTGCACGTCTGGAGTGCAATGGGAGATAAAAACCTCAAAGCAGGCCTGCTGGCCATCAATGCGATCCACCAGCCGCTGGCGGGTTTCATCGTCAAAGAATCCCTGGGTGAAACCAATAGCCCCCAGCGCCCGCTCTTGTCCCACAAGTTCTTTGCCCTGCATCAGGCTGTAAAGGGCCACAAATCGGCCCGCGATGTGCGGATCGTCAATGCTGTCGCTGAGTTGGGGTACGATACTGAGCAAATGACGCAGTATGCGGCTGTAATGTTCCATCGCCTGCGGCGCGGTGACGCATTGACCTGTAACGCCATCACGCAGCGCCGTTAGCGTCTCGAGGCCGTGCAGTGCACTGGCAATACGTTCGCACAGGGCGCTGCCCGGCAGCGGTTCGTTAAACTGAAGGTGCAATGCGGCGAGGTTTTCATCCACCAGGGCCCTGCTGGCCTTGCATTCAGGCGCGTACAATTTGCCCTGCGAGCAGAGCCAGACATTTGACGCACCGCGCTCGCACTGTAGCATATGCACCAGTCGACTGATGCCGTTCACCAGTGCGCCCAGCTGCGCCAGTCTGCCGAGCTGTTCCTCGCGCAACATTCTCGCACGCTGGAACCATTCGGTTGCGCCAGGGGAACTGCCAGCCACTATCGTCATCGTTTCTCTCCCCGATACGTATTCTTCGGTACGAGAAGCAATATTCGTGCCTTTTCAAAGAACAGGAGTCAACATGCAGAAGATTGTGATCGTCGCCAACGGTGCGGCCTACGGCAGTGAATCCCTTTTTAACAGCCTGCGCCTGGCAATCGCGCTGCGCGATAAGGAGAGTGAGCTGGAGCTGCGCCTCTTTTTGATGTCCGACGCCGTCACGGCCGGGCTGAAGGGGCAAAAACCCGCAGAGGGCTACAACATTCAACAAATGCTGGAGATCCTGACCGCGCAAAACGTTCCGGTCAAACTGTGCAAAACCTGTACCGACGGGCGCGGCATTACCGGGCTGCCGCTGATTGATGGCGTGGAAATTGGTACGCTGGTGGAGCTGGCTGAATGGACGCTTTCCGCCGATAAAGTATTAACTTTTTAATAATAACCCGCTAAAAATATTATTTTCTTATGGACGCGGTTTCAGCATCAAGTTTACCTGCACCGTTGCCGATAGGCATGGAAACAACACAGCAGGTATTACACTTATGTTCAGATCCATTCGCGCCCGCATCATTGCCGCGACGACAGGCTGTCTGGTCGTCGCCCTTCTTCTTAATACCATTATTAACTTTCAGGTCACGCGCCAGGATAACCAGCAGTCGCAGCGCGATATTCTGACCAGCACCAGCGCCAGCCACAACATGGCGATTGCCGACTGGGTGAACAGCAAAATAACCGTCATCACTTCGGCGCAGTCGGTCGCGCTCAGCGACGATCCGGTTCCGGTGTTTAAACAGCTTGCACTGGCGGGTGGATTTACCAACGTCTACGTGGGTTATGCCAGCAAAACGGCTAAATTTTCTGACCCAACCGGGGTGCCCGCTGATTACGATCCCACCCTTCGCCCGTGGTATCAGCAGGTCGTCAGCGCTGATGGCCCGGTAGTGACTGCACCCTATGTGGATGCGGGCACCGGGAAACTGGTGGTGACGTTCGCGGTACCCGTTAAAGAGCAAGGCGCCCTGAAAGCGGTGGTGGCGGGCGATGTGGCAATGGACAGCGTGGTGGCTAACGTGCGCGGTATTCACCCGACTCCGGCCAGCAGTGGACTGCTTTTGGACAGCAACGGCACCGTAATTGCCGGCAGCGATCCTGCGCTGACGCTTAAGCCGTTTACTGAAACGATCAAAGGGACCGATTTTGCCACTCTGAAAAGCGGCAACCTGGTTGACGGAACGTCAAACGGACGCGAAAAAACGTTCCTGGCCACCGCCGTGCCGGGGACGCACTGGCTGCTGGTTGTGGCGCTTGATAACGGCGATGCCACCGCCGGGATGCGCTCATTGCTTAAAGCATCTGCACTGTCGCTGGCAATCCTCGCCCTGCTGAGCGGAGCCCTCATGCACCTCCTGATTGCCCGCCTGCTTAAGCGGCTGTTCGGTATCGGTGACGCGATGAACAACATTGCCAACGGTACTAACGATCTGTCGCAGCGTCTGCCGGATAAGGGGGGCGATGAAGTGGCGCAAATCGCGCAGGCGTTTAACGCCTTCAGCGATAAGCTTTCTGTGGTGATGGTCCAGCTGCGTGATGCGAGCGCCTCAGTGAAAAACGCCGCGCATGAGATTGCGGCGGGTAATCAGGATCTTTCCGGGCGTACCGAGCAGGCGGCATCAAGCCTTCGCGAAACCGCCAGCGCCGTGGAAGAGATCACGGCCTCCGTTACGCAGTCAAACGAGTCGGCAGCAGAAGCGAATGAGCAGGCGAGCAAGGCCTCTGCCGCCGCATCCCGCGGAGGTGACGTCGTCGCTCAGGCCATCAGCACCATGCAGTCCATCGAACTGGCTTCCGCGAAAATCGGCGATATCACCAGCGTCATTGACGGCATCGCCTTCCAGACCAATATTCTGGCGCTTAACGCCTCGGTGGAAGCGGCACGTGCCGGGGAGCAAGGCCGTGGGTTCGCGGTCGTTGCGGGGGAAGTACGTAACCTGGCCAGCCGCAGCGCTCAGGCGGCGAAAGAGATCAAATCCCTTATTGATTCCACCACCGAAAGCGTTGCAACCGGCTCCCGGTTTGTGCACCTTGCGGGCGACAGCATGGATGAGATCCGCGCCAGCGTCGGGAGCGTGTCAGGCATAATGCGTGAAATATCTATTGCCACCCGCGAGCAGATGAAAGGGATCCATGAAATTAACCACGCGGTGACTCATCTGGATCGCATGGTGCAGCAGAACGCCGAGCTTGTTGTACAGTCTGCTGCGGCGGCCAGCGCGCTGCAAAGCCAGGCGGGCGACCTTGCTGAGACCGCAGGCCATTTCCGCATATAATTTTTCCCGGACGCGCGTTAAACAGGGAAAAAGTGCGTCCGCTGAAAGGTTTCAGGGATTTTGTCATTTTTGTTTAATCGTTGCGCCATTTTTTGATCGAAATCAGCATCCCACTCCTGCCCCTTTGGTGTTATGCAATGAGTAAATTGTGAACAACATCACGCTCGGGATGGGCAAAAACGACGGGGTATAAAATGGCACGAGTTAAAACAAGTCTGAAACTGTTTGGCGGGGATACGGTAGTGGTGCGTTGCTCAGAGCGTTGCCGCATCCATCTGATAAGTTCGAAAGGACAGAAACAATCGCAGGCAGATATCCTTACCGTCCAGGACGATAAGGCCTGGCTGACGGTGCCTTACACCGGCACCTGGGATGTGCTGATCGACAGCCACAGCCAGTCGCTCGAACATTCCGTAAGTTACGTGGCAGCATAACCATAAACGCCCGGCCAGCCGGGCGTATTATCAGGCAAAACCTGGCCGCAGCGTATTGCTGAGCGGGTTCCCTTCCAGCAGCGCTTTCACCTTCACCACCAGCTCACTCAGACAGTCGTCCTGCATACCGAGACGCGTCAGCTCCTGATCGAGCGAGAAAAGGTACTGGGCGTTAGTACCCAGCGGTCCGCTGGCGGCGGCAATCAGCGGGGCAATCACCTGGGTTCGGGTGTCGGCTTCATACAGCGGGTGGCGCGGATCCATAATGAACACCAGCGCGTTGACGGTGCGGCCGTCATCCAGTTCCAGCTTGCACCAGCTGGGCATATAGCAGCCGGTGATCATCTCGCGCTTCCACAGCAGCGTCAGCTCATCTTCCAGCGTGGTATCCGGCAGCCGGTATGCCACGCCCGTGGTGCGCCCGCCCTCTTTTAGTGCAAGCATGCGTCCTGGCTGACACGCGCTGCCGCGTCCGGCGGTCAGGCGCAAACAGAAGGCGCGGTGCCAGCCAGGCAGCGTTCCGGTTGCCGATTCAACAAATTCGAGCGCCGGGTTCCACATCAGCGAGCCGTAACCAAAGATCCAGACCGGGCCATCATCCGGGCGGCAGGCCAGCGTTGCCGCAAGCGACGCCGCACGTTGTTCAGCCGACCACAGAAGCGATTCCTCAATAGCACCAAATGCCGTCTTACAATCTGCCTTCATCAAGAAATCACGCGTTAACACATTCCACCTCCGCCACTGCATGCTTCCTTGCGACATCTGTAATTCGCCTTCCTGGCATTCTGTGCTGTTCATTTTAACAGCAGTTGAGCAACGATAAGCAATTCGCGGGCCAGATGCAATACAGCGGCAGGTCAACCGCCTGAAATGTCAAAAGGGAGGCAGCGTATTATTCGCGGCTATTTCTTTTTGTGCCATTTATCATCGTCCCCTTTCTCATAGTCATTTTTTACGGCGGCCCAGGCCACCTTATGGGCCGTCTCTTCGCGGCTGGCATCGTCCCGGCGATCTTCTTTATCTTTGTACTGATCCCAGGCGCTGTTAAAGGCTTCTTTGTAGATATCCTGGGCGTGGGCAGGCAATACGTTTTGCACGTTATCTGGTAATTCGCTTTTCGATTTGTATGGCATCGTTAACCTCTCTTTTGGCTAAAAGATAAGTGTGGACGACGATACGCGAGGGTGCCAGCCAACAGAAAGAAATGAACAATATAAAAATGCAAGTCATTGTTATTAAATTAATATTTAACAGAGATAGGACATTATAAGCCTCAGGCATAAAAATTATAATAAAGGGTAAAACTAAGTAAAAAATACAGGGTATTTAACAGATTTCTGTTAGTTTAATACCTTTAAAATCTATCTATAATTACAAGCACCTGCATTGTTGGAGAAACACATGACAGCAACACACGAGGCGGTGAAAACCCGCCACAAGGAGACCTCTCTCATTTTCCCGGTTCTGGCACTGGCTGTGCTGCTCTTCTGGGGAAGCAGTCAGTCATTGCCAGTGGTTGTGGGGATCAATATTCTGGCTCTGGTGGGTATTTTAACCAGCGCATTTAGCGTGGTACGCCATGCGGATGTTTTAGCCCACCGTCTTGGAGAGCCGTATGGGTCATTAATTTTAAGCCTTTCGGTTGTGATTCTTGAAGTCAGTCTCATTTCCGCATTAATGGCCACCGGCGACGCCGCGCCAACGCTAATGCGCGATACGCTCTATTCCATCATTATGATTGTTACCGGCGGCCTGGTCGGTTTTTCACTTTTATTAGGTGGTCGCAAATTTGCCACCCAGTACATGAACCTTTTTGGCATTAAACAGTACCTGATTGCCCTGTTCCCGCTGGCGATTATTGTGCTGGTATTCCCGATGGCGCTGCCGGGTGCAAATTTCACCACCGGCCAGGCGCTGCTGGTGGCGCTGATTTCCGCGGCGATGTACGGCGTGTTCCTGCTGATCCAGACCAAAACGCACCAGAGCCTGTTTGTTTACGAGCATGAAGACGACGGTGACGACGATGACCCGCATCACGGTAAGCCGTCGGCTCACAGCAGCGCGTGGCACACGGTTTGGCTGATCGTGCATCTGATTGCCGTTATTGCGGTCACCAAGATGAATGCGAACCCGCTGGAGGCGCTGTTAACTGAACTGAACGCGCCGGTCGCCTTTACCGGTTTCCTGGTGGCCCTGTTGATCCTGTCGCCAGAAGGCCTGGGAGCGCTGAAAGCGGTGCTCAATAATCAGGTGCAGCGGGCGATGAATCTGTTCTTTGGCTCTGTTCTGGCGACCATCTCCCTTACCGTTCCGGTGGTGACGTTGATTGCCTTTATGACGGGAAATGAATTGCAGTTTGCGCTGGGTGCGCCAGAGATGATTGTGATGGTGGCATCCTTGCTGCTGTGCCAGATTTCCTTCTCCACCGGCCGCACCAATGTGCTGAACGGCGCGGCGCATATGGCGCTGTTTATTGCGTATCTGATGACGATATTTGCGTAGCCTTTTTGCCTAGCGGCGCTTCGCTTGCAGGGCCTACGGGTTTTGTAGGCCGGGTAAGCGCAGCGCCACCCGGCAATATGCCCCATAAAAAAACCCGCCGAAGCGGGTTTTTTTATTAGTTGCTGGTATCCAGCTCGTCGAAGCTCTTCACCAGATCGTCAATCGCTTTGATCTGTTTCAGGAACGGCTCCAGCTTATCCAGCGGCAGCGCGGATGGACCGTCGCATTTCGCGTTAGCCGGATCCGGGTGCGCTTCAATAAACAGACCCGCCAGGCCGGTTGCCATACCGGCGCGCGCCAGTTCGGTCACCTGCGCACGACGCCCGCCAGACGCGGCGCCAAACGGGTCGCGGCATTGCAGGGAGTGGGTCACGTCGAAAATCACCGGAGACTGGTTAGAGACGTTCTTCATCACGCTGAAGCCCAGCATATCCACAACCAGGTTGTCATAACCGAAGTTTGAACCACGGTCGCACAGGATAACCTGGTCGTTACCGCCTTCGATAAACTTGTCGACGATATTACCCATCTGGCCTGGGCTCACGAACTGCGGTTTTTTCACGTTAATCACGGCACCGGTTTTCGCCATCGCTTCTACCAGGTCAGTCTGGCGAGCGAGGAACGCCGGAAGCTGAATCACGTCTACCACATCAGCCACCGGCTGTGCCTGAGACGCCTCGTGCACGTCGGTGATCACTTTCACGCCAAACGTCTGTTTCAGCTCCTGGAAAATCTTCATCCCCTCTTCCAGGCCCGGGCCACGGTAGGAGTGAATGGAGGAGCGGTTGGCTTTGTCAAAAGAGGCTTTAAACACGTACGGGATACCCAGCTTTTGGGTCACGGTCACGTAGTGTTCGCAGATGCGCATAGCGAGATCGCGGGATTCCAGCACGTTCATACCGCCAAACAGCACGAACGGCAGGTCGTTTGCCACGTTGATATCACCAATGCTAACCACTTTTTGTTTCATAGGATCGCCTTATTCAGGTGTGAATCGGAATTAAGATTAATGCAGTGTAATGTGTTTGTGCGCGATCGCGTTGATCTGCGCGCGGATCATCTCGCTGATCGGGTCTTCCGGACATTGTTCGACGAAATAATTTAAATCATTCAGCGCCACGTGCTCGCAGTCGAGCTGCGCATAAATCAGGCCGCGGTCGCGGATTTCGTACGGATCTTCCGGATTGAACTGCAACAGCACTTCGCTTGCGCGCAGGGCCAGCTCCATCTGACGCTCTTCCATCAGCGCAGACTTCAGCGTATCCAGGAGCTTGCGGATCACTTCGGCGTTATCGGCTTCATCGAGATCTTCATTGAACAGCTCAGCTATCGGGCTGATGTTGCCTTTCAGCCAGACATCCAGCGTATGCTCATCCAGCGTGTCGCCGTTAAACGGATTGATTAACCACATCTCACCGTCCAGCCACTCCGCCCGCAAAATCATCTGCGTCGGGAAAATGACCGGCACCAGTGGAATCTCCAGCTCGTGCGCAACCCACAGTAAAATGGCGCCCAACGCGACGGCGCTGCCCTGACGATTTTTCAACACCTGGTCCAGCCACAGTGCGTCAGACAGGCGGTACACGCCTCGCGTGTCGCAGAAACCCCATTCGCCGTAGAAAAGCTCAATCAGCTTCTCTAATTGCCAGTCCTGCGGACGTGCCTGATTGATCTCTTCGCGCGCCAGGCTGACCAGATTCTCCAGTTCAGCGTAAACATACTGTGACGTAAAATCGTCGCGGATCATCTCTGAAATCAGGATCATACCATCGCAGAGCGGCACTTTGTTAAATTCGAAATCGGCTAAGGACCTCATGACTTACCCCAGTAACGGTATTCTTGTGGTGGCGAGTTTAATGATGATGTACAGCACCACCAGACCCAGCAAAAAGGCGATAAACCCTGTCTGCTGGCTGCGCGGACGATGACGCCCAAGCGCGATAAAACCCAAAACGATGTAGATGATAACGCCAAACAGCTTTTCAGTCAGCCATGCGCCTTTATCAGTAAATGGCAGATAGCCGGTCTTCCACATTAACCCGGCTCCGGAAAGGAACAGCACCGTGTCGATACAGTGCGGGGCGATGCGTACCCAGCGGGCGTTAATCAGCGGATTGTTGTTGTAGCGCCACCAGTAGCGGGCAATAAAAAAGCCAATGGTCAGGGCAACGGAAACCAGGTGAACGGAGATCAGCAGCGTAAACAGGCTCATGACCGCTGCCCCAGCGTCAGACGTTCATTGCCGCCGTAATCCCGGCAGGTTTCCACGGCAGCGTATCCGGCATGCGTAAACAGCGCTCGCACCGCCTCTCCCTGCGTCCAGCCATGTTCCACCAGCAGCCAGCCACCGGGAATCAAATGTTGTCGTGACGTTGTCACAATGTGATCAAGATCCGCAAGTCCCTGATTCGCAGCGACCAGCGCGGTCAACGGTTCAAAACGCACGTCGCCCTGCGCGAGATGCGGATCGTCTTCGTCGATGTAGGGCGGATTGCTGACAACCATTTCAAACATGCGGCTTTCAAGCGCGGCAAACCAGCTGCTTTGCAGAACGGAAACATTGTTCAGCCCCAGCCGTTCAACGTTGCGCCGCGCGAGGGCGACCGCATCAGGCATCACGTCTACCGCCGTCACGGTGCAGTCTGGCCGCTCGCTGGCAAGCGCCAGCG
>NZ_QFRV01000096.1:0-12809 GCF_004136805.1 Enterobacter cloacae complex sp. GF14B | reverse complement strand
GGCCCCCATCTCCAGCGCCTGCGCGGCGTGACTGGGTACGCCGATGCCCGCATCCACCACCACGGGCACGGTCGCCTGCTCGATGATGATCTCCAGCATCGCGCGGGTCTCCAGTCCCTGGTTGGAGCCAATGGGTGCCCCTAACGGCATTACGGCCGCGCAGCCGACCTCTTCCAGACGCTTGCACAGCACGGGGTCGGCACCGCAGTAGGGCAGGACGGTAAATCCCTGCTGCACCAGCTTCTCTGCCGCTTTCAGGGTTTCGATCGGATCGGGCAACAGCCAGCGGGCGTCCGGATGAATTTCCAGCTTCAGCCAGCGGGTGCCGAGCGCTTCCCGCGCCAGTTGCGCAGCGAAAATTGCTTCCTCGGCCGTTTTCGCACCGGAGGTATTCGGTAAGAGCGTCACGCCTGCCTCCAGTAACGGCGCAAGTATGGCATCGTTGTGCTGACGCAAATCCACGCGCTTCATCGCCAGTGTCACCAGCTGGCTGCCGCTCTCACGAATGGCATCCACCATCAGCTGCGGGGAGGCGAATTTTCCGGTTCCGGTAAACAGATGTGAATCAAAGACTTTGTCGGCAATACGTAACATCTCAGCCCCCTGCGATAACCTGAAACAGCAGGATCTGGTCGCCTTCATTGACCTGCTGATGTTCCCACCGCTCGCGCGGCAGGATCTGTTGATTGAGCGCCAGCGCCGTTCCCGGCTTCAGCTGGCGCAGCGTGTCGAGCAGGGCGGCAACGGTAAGATCGTCGTCGCACGTCATCGGCTCATCGTTAAACAGAATGCGCATTGCGGCCTCCGCATACCGGGCAGTGGCTGGCGCGGTTTAACACCAGATGACGCCATCCGCTGGAGCGGGCGTCGAACAGCCGCAGCGTGTTGCGTTCTGTCTCTATGCCGCTGAGCAACTTGATGGCCTCCAGCGCCTGAAGAGTACCCATCACGCCCACCACCGGGCCCAGAATGCCTGCCGTGCGGCAGTTACGCTCCGGTTCAGCCTCGTCAGGCCACAGGCAGCGGTAGCAGCCCTGTGCCCACGGCGGCGTAAGCACCATTATTTGCCCGCCGAAACCGACCGCGCTGGCGGTGATCAGCGGCGTGTTCTGCGCAACACAGACCGCGTTGATGGCCTGACGCGTCGCCATATTGTCCGTACAGTCCAGCACCACGTCGGCAAGGGCCACTTCGCGTTGCAGATCTTCCCCGCTCAGCCGCGTCTGGAGCGCGACCAGTTCGATATCGGGGTTAAGCTGGTTCAGCCGCTGGCGCGTAACCTGCGCTTTAGGCTGGTTGATATCTTCTGTCGTGAAGAGGATTTGCCGTTGCAGATTGCTGAGATGTACCTCATCGTCATCGGCCAGCACCAGCTTGCCCACGCCCGCGCCAGCCAGATACAGCGCGGCGGGGGCGCCTAATCCACCCAGACCGACAATCAGTACCCGGCTGGCAAGCAGCTTTTGCTGCCCGTCAATGGCGATATCCTCCAGCAGGATCTGGCGGCTGTAGCGCATAAAATCACGATCTTTCATCGCCTGCTCCTGCCAGTTGTAAAAGCCGTGCGGTGGCGGCCTGCCAGTCTGCGGCCTGGGTGATAGCGCTGACGACGGCGATACTGCCGACGCCGGTTTCCAGCACGGCGGGCGCACGTTCAAGGCTGATCCCGCCGATGGCAACGGTGGGGTAATCGGCAAGGCGCTTAACGTGGGCCGCCAGCTGCGTCAAGCCCTGTGGAGCGGACGGCATCTGTTTGGTTTGCGTCGGGAAAACGTGACCGAGCGCGATGTAAGAGGGGCGGGCTGCCAGCGCCACGTCGATCTCCATATCATCATGGGTAGAAACGCCCAGCCGCAGACCGACGTCACGGATCGCGTTGAGATCGGTCGTTTCCAGATCTTCCTGTCCCAGATGCACGCCGTACGCCTGGTGTTTAACCGCCAGCCGCCAGTAGTCGTTGATAAACAGGCGGGCGTGGTAGCGACGTCCCAGCGCGATAGCGGCGATCACGTCGGCCTCCACCTCTTCATCGCGTTTATCCTTAATGCGTAGCTGGATCGTGCGAACGCCTGCCTCCAGCAGGCGCGCTATCCACGCCACGCTGTCCACCACCGGGTAAAGCCCTAAGCGGAAGGGGACAGGGGGGAAATCAGGCTGGTACATTATGCCTCCTCTTTTTTGAGGTAGATTTCGCCGCCTTTCGCGCGGAAGGTTTCCGACATGTCCGCCATGCCGACTTCAATGGTCTGCGCGGCGGCGTAATCGCGTACTTCCTGGCTGATTTTCATCGAGCAGAATTTTGGTCCGCACATGGAGCAGAAGTGCGCGACTTTGCCCGATTCCTGCGGCAGGGTTTCGTCGTGGTAGGCGCGGGCGGTGAACGGATCGAGGGCCAGGTTAAACTGGTCTTCCCAGCGGAATTCAAAGCGCGCTTTGGACATGGCGTTGTCGCGAATTTGCGCGCCCGGATGGCCTTTCGCCAGATCCGCCGCGTGGGCGGCAATCTTGTAGGTAATCAGTCCCTGCTTCACGTCCTCTTTGTTTGGCAGGCCGAGGTGCTCTTTCGGCGTCACGTAGCAGAGCATGGCGCAGCCGAACCAGCCGATCATCGCCGCCCCAATGCCTGACGTGAAGTGGTCATAGCCCGGCGCGATGTCAGTTGTCAGTGGCCCCAGCGTGTAGAACGGTGCTTCGTGGCAGTGCTCCAGCTCTTCGGTCATGTTGCGACGGATCATCTGCATCGGCACATGGCCCGGGCCTTCAATCATCACCTGCACGTCGTACTCCCAGGCGATTTTGGTCAGCTCGCCCAGCGTGTGCAGCTCGGCAAACTGCGCCTCGTCGTTAGCATCGCGGATGGAGCCAGGACGCAGGCCGTCGCCCAGCGACAGGGAGACGTCGTACGCGGCGCAAATTTCGCAGATTTCGCGGAAGTGTTCGTAGAGGAAGTTTTCCTGATGATGGGAAAGGCACCATTTCGCCATAATCGAACCGCCGCGGGAGACGATACCGGTCAGACGTTTCGCCGTCATCGGCACGTAGCGCAGCAGCACGCCCGCGTGGATGGTGAAGTAGTCCACGCCCTGTTCCGCCTGCTCCAGCAGCGTGTCGCGGAACGCTTCCCAGGTGAGGTTTTCGGCGATGCCGTTGACCTTCTCCAGCGCCTGATAAATCGGGACGGTGCCAATCGGCACCGGGCTGTTACGCAGGATCCATTCGCGGGTTTCGTGAATATAGCGGCCGGTGGAAAGGTCCATCACCGTATCCGCGCCCCAGCGCGTCGACCAGACCAGCTTTTCCACCTCTTCTTCGATGGATGACGTCACCGCTGAGTTGCCGATGTTGGCGTTGACCTTCACCAGGAAGTTGCGGCCGATAATCATCGGCTCGGATTCCGGGTGGTTGATGTTGGCGGGGATAATGGCGCGCCCGGCGGCCACTTCATCACGCACAAATTCCGGCGTGATGTTCTCCGGCAGGCGAGCGCCAAACCCTTCACCCGGATGCTGGTGGCGCAGCACTTCGCTGCGGATGCGCTCGCGGCCCATGTTTTCGCGGATGGCGATGAACTCCATCTCCGGCGTGACGACACCCTGGCGCGCGTAGTGCAGCTGGGTTACGCATTTGCCCGCTTTAGCGCGTTTCGGCGTCAGCAGGCCGGTAAAGCGCAGCGCGTCCAGACCGTCGTCGGCCAGGCGTTCTTTGGTGTACGCAGAGCTGCGCACGCTCAGTTCTTCGCAGTCGTTACGCGCCTCTATCCACGGCTGGCGCAGCTTTGCCAGACCCTGCTGGACGTTGATAGCAACATCAGGATCGCCGTACGGGCCCGAGGTGTCATACACCGGCACGGCTTCGTTGTCTTCAAACTGCGGGTTGTCTTTGCTGCCGCCGATAAGCGTCGGGCTGAGCTGGATTTCGCGCATCGGGACGCGGATATCGGCCTGCGAGCCGGAAATGTAGATGCGTTTCGAGTTCGGAAAAGCGGTGCCTTCCAGGGTGTCGATGAAGCGTTGTGCGTGTTCGCGCTGTTCGCGGCGGGTCAGTTTTGCAGTAGACATAGCTCATTCCAAAAGTGAAGGACATGGCTTGTCAGACGACGGATGAAGCAAGAGAAGATCGCCTCAGGGGCGATACAACAGCAGTGTGACTCTTGTTCCCTTCGCAGGTATTAACCTGATCAGGTTCCGCGGATCCCGAATTAACGGTCTCAGCCCGTGCTTTCACACTGGGCACTCCGACAAGAAAAATCCCCCTCCGCAGAGGGGCGAATGGTTGTAAATTACTCGTTAACGATTAAGAACTCAAGCAGGGCGCGCAACGTTATCGCTGGTGCTGATATTCAGGTTGTTGTCCAGCACGAGGGCGATGAGCTTGTCTTCCAGCGTGAATCGCTCTTCCAGCGCTTCGCCAAGGTCGGAAAGCGCCTGCTGAAACTCAAGATAGTTATCGTGATCGATAGCGTTCTCCAGCGCGGAATCGTAGTAGTCCATGATCCGCTGGGTGTTGGCTTCCAGCAGCGGACAGAGTTTACTGGCCGCTAAATACGGCGTTGTCCCTTCCATTTCGCGGATAATGCGTTCATAAAGGTTGAAATGGCCGTCGGAGAGGTAGTCGACAAGGCTCTGACAAAAATCATCCAGCGCTTTTTCGTTCAGCCGCATAAAGGATTCTTTGCCAGGCTTAAGACCGACCAGATTGTAATACGCCACAAGGAGATGCTTGCGCACATGTAGCCAGCGATCCACCAGGGTGTTACTTCCTCCAACGCGCTCAGTCAGGCTTTCCAGCTGGTTTAACATGGTCGACTCCATAAGGTTTAGAATGGGATCTGCTTATCCAAAATGTAACCACAATGCTAACAACATGTCAGTGAAGCGAAGGTAGTGCAATAGATATGGATCGTATTATTGAAAAATCAGATCTGGGTTGGTGGATCGTCAGTCACGAGCAAAAGTTGTGGCTGCCCGGTGGGGAGATACCCTACGGTGCGGCAGAAATCTTCGATCTCGTCGGCCAACCTGCGCTGCGGATCGGCGAGTGGCAGGGCGATCCGGTATGGTTGATCCTACAGGCTCGTCGTCAGGATATGGGATCCGTTCGTCAGTTGTTGGATCGGGATGTCGGCCTGTTCCAGCTGGCGGGGCGCGGCGTGCAGCTGGCGGAGTTTTACCGCTCGCACAAATACTGCGGCTACTGCGGCCACACCATGCACCCGAGCAAAACCGAGTGGGCAATGCTTTGCGGCCACTGCCGTGAACGCTACTATCCGCAAATCGCACCGTGCATCATTGTCGCCATCCGCCGTGATGATTCCATCCTGCTGGCGCAGCATACCCGTCATCGCAACGGCATTCATACTGTCCTCGCCGGGTTCGTGGAAGTCGGCGAAACGCTGGAACAGGCGGTGGCGCGTGAGGTGATGGAGGAGAGCGGCATTAAGGTGAAAAACCTGCGCTATGTGACGTCGCAGCCGTGGCCGTTCCCGATGTCCCTGATGACCGCGTTTATGGCGGAATACGACAGCGGCGAGATTGTTATCGATAAGAAAGAGCTGCTGGAGGCGAACTGGTATCGCTACGACGATTTACCGCTGCTGCCCCCGCCGGGAACGGTGGCGCGTCGCCTGATAGAAGATACCGTGGCAATGTGTCGGGCCGAGTATGAGTAGTGTTACACTGACGGACTGACGCAATAAGGAACTGCAAAATGACCGAACTGAAGAACGATCGTTATCTGCGTGCGCTGCTGCGCCAGCCCGTTGATGTCACCCCGGTGTGGATGATGCGCCAGGCGGGACGCTATCTGCCAGAGTACAAAGCCACGCGCGCGCAGGCGGGCGATTTTATGTCGCTGTGCAAAAACGCCGAGCTGGCCTGTGAAGTGACGCTCCAGCCGCTGCGCCGCTTCCCGCTCGATGCCGCCATTCTTTTTTCGGACATTCTCACCATTCCGGATGCGATGGGCCTTGGGCTCTATTTCGAAACCGGCGAGGGCCCGCGTTTTACCTCACCGATCAAAAGCAAAGCCGACGTTGATAAGTTGCCGATCCCCGATCCGGAAGGCGAGCTGGGCTATGTGATGAACGCCGTGCGCACCATTCGCCGCGAGCTCAAAGGCGATGTGCCGCTGATTGGCTTCTCCGGTAGTCCGTGGACGCTGGCCACCTACATGGTGGAAGGCGGCAGCAGCAAAGCCTTTACCGTCATCAAAAAGATGATGTACGCCGAGCCGCTGGCCCTGCATGCGCTGCTCGACAAGCTCGCGAAGAGCGTCACGCTCTACCTCAACGCGCAGATTAAAGCAGGTGCGCAGTCGGTGATGATTTTCGACACCTGGGGCGGCGTGCTGACCGGACGTGATTATCAGCAGTTCTCCCTGTACTACATGCACAAAATTGTCGATGGCCTGCTGCGTGAAAACGAAGGCCGTCGCGTGCCGGTGACGCTGTTTACCAAAGGCGGCGGCCAGTGGCTGGAAGCGATGGCGGCCACCGGCTGCGACGCGCTGGGCCTCGACTGGACCACCGATATTGCCGATGCGCGCCGTCGCGTGGGGGACAAAGTGGCGCTTCAGGGCAACATGGACCCGTCCATGCTCTATGCACAGCCTGCCCGTATCGAAGAGGAAGTGTCGACTATACTGTCTGGTTTCGGCCAGGGTGAAGGCCACGTCTTTAATCTCGGCCACGGCATTCATCAGGATGTGCCGCCTGAACACGCAGGCGTATTTGTGGAGGCGGTGCATCGGCTTTCTGCCCAGTATCATAAGTAAGGAGTGGTTATGGATCTCGCGTCGCTACGCGCTCAGCAAATCGAACTGGCTTCATCGGTGATCCGTGAGGATCGTCTGGATACGGACCCTCCGCGGTACATTGGCGGGGCGGACGTCGGGTTTGAGCAGGGCGGTGAAGTGACGCGAGCGGCGATGGTGGTGCTGAAATACCCGTCGCTGGAGCTGGTGGAGTACAAGGTGGCGCGTATCGCCACCACCATGCCCTATATCCCCGGCTTTCTCTCCTTCCGCGAATATCCCGCGCTGCTGGCCGCTTGGGAACAACTCTCGCAAAAACCTGACCTGCTGTTTGTTGATGGGCATGGTATCTCCCATCCGCGTCGCTTAGGCGTTGCCAGCCACTTTGGTCTGCTGGTGGACGTGCCGACCATCGGCGTGGCGAAAAAACGCCTGTGCGGCGCGTTTGAGCCGCTCTCTGCCGAACCGGGCGCGCTGGCGCCGCTTATTCATAAAGGCGAGCAGCTGGCGTGGGTCTGGCGCAGTAAAGCGCGCTGCAACCCGCTGTTTATCGCAACCGGGCATCGGGTGAGCATGGACAGCGCCCTGGCGTGGGTGCAACGCTGTATGAAGGGCTACCGTTTACCGGAGCCAACCCGCTGGGCTGACGCCGTGGCCTCTTCACGTCCGGCATTCATTCGTTGGCAGGAAATTCAGCCGTGATTCAGGTAAACTGCGGCTAATTTTCGATTCGAGACATCATCATGTTACAAAACCCGATTCATCTGCGCCTTGAAAAGCTGGAAAGCTGGCAGCACGTGACGTTTATGGCTTGCCTGTGCGAGCGCATGTATCCCAACTATGCCGCGTTCTGCAAGCAGACAGCGTTTGGCGAAGGCCAGATTTATCGTCGTATCCTGGATTTAATCTGGGAGACGCTGACGGTCAAAGACGCGAAGGTGAATTTTGACTCTCAGCTCGAAAAGCTGGAAGAGGCTATTCCGGCTGCGGATGATTTCGACCTGTATGGCGTCTACCCGGCCATTGATGCCTGTGTGGCGTTGAGCGAGCTGATCCACTCCCGTCTGAGCGGTGAAACCCTGGAACACGCCATTGAAGTCAGTAAGGCATCCATTACCACCGTTGCGATGCTGGAAATGACCCAGGAAGGCCGTGAAATGACCGACGAAGAGCTGCGTGCTAACCCGGCGGTAGAACAGGAATGGGACATTCAGTGGGAGATTTTCCGCCTGCTGGCAGAGTGTGAAGAGCGTGATATTGAGCTGATCAAAGGGCTGCGCGCGGACCTGCGCGAGGCCGGCGAGAGCAATATTGGTATAATTTTTAACCAATGAGACAACAAAACGTGATTTAACGCCTGTTTTGTCGCTCCTCGACTCTTCCCTTTCGCCCCCCGTCTGGTCTACATTTGGGGGGCGAAAAAAAGTGGCTATCGGTGCGTGTATGCAGGAGAGTGCTTTTTTGGCATTTTCGTCGCACTCGATGCTTAGCAAGCGATAAACACATTGAAAGGATAACTTATGAACAAGACTCAACTGATTGATGTAATTGCGGACAAGGCTGATCTGTCTAAAGTGCAGGCTAAAGCTGCTCTGGAATCTACCCTGGCTGCTATTACTGAGTCTCTGAAAGAAGGCGATGCTGTACAACTGGTTGGTTTCGGTACCTTCAAAGTGAACCACCGCGCTGAGCGTACTGGCCGCAACCCGCAGACCGGTAAAGAAATCAAAATCGCCGCAGCTAACGTGCCGGCATTTGTTTCTGGTAAAGCACTGAAAGACGCAGTTAAGTAAGACGCGTGGCAGTGAACAGTTTTAACGAAGGGGCGGCAACGCCCCTTTTGTCATTCTGGCGTGGAACGCTCGCGCTGGCAGGCGTACTGTTGCTCTCTGCCTGTAGCCATGATTCCTCACTCCCCCCGTTTACCGCCAGCGGCTACGCTGACAACCAGGGTGCGGTCAGGATCTGGCGCAAAGATTCAAGCGATGATGTCCATATGCTCACCGCGTTCAGCCCATGGCATAACGGCAATACCTCGACCGCAGAATACCGCTGGCAGGGCGATGCCCTGTCGCTCATTGAACTAAATATCTACAGTAAGACTCCCGAACACGTGAAGGTGCGTTTTGACGACCACGGCGAGCTGAGCTTTATGCAGCATGAGGTCAGTGGACTGAAACAGCAGCTTTCCAGCGATCAGGTCGCCCTCTACCGCTACCGTGCTGAACAACTTCGCCAGACCAGCGATGCGCTGCGTCAGGGCCGCGTGGTGCTGCGTCAGGGGCGCTGGCATGCCGACGGCACGGTGACCACCTGCGAAGGGCAGACGGTGAAGCCTGAGCTTGAATCCTGGGCAACCGAACACATTCAGCGTCGTCAGCGGCATTCATCTGTGGAGGTGAGTGTGGCATGGCTGGAAGCGCCGGAAGGCTCTCAGCTGTTGCTGGTGGCGAATGAAGATTTCTGCACCTGGCAGCCGACAGAAAAGAGTTTTTGATTTAAGTCCCCTCTCCCTTGAGGGAGAGGGTTAGGGTGAGGGGGAAATTACTCTCCCTGCTCCCGCGCAATAGCACGATAACCGATATCCTGACGGCTGAAGCTGCCGTTCCAGTGAATATCCGCCATCAGCGCATAGGCGCGTTTCTGCGCTTCTGCCACGGTCTGGCCCAGCGCGGTCGCACACAGCACGCGGCCGCCGTTGGTGAGCACGCGGTCATCGTCAGCCAGCTTCGTACCGGCGTGGAACACCTTCGCGCCGTCAATCTCTTCCAGCGGCAGGCCGTGGATCTCATCTCCAGTGTTGTAGCTACCCGGATACCCACCCGCAGCAATCACCACACCTAAAGAGGCACGCTCGTCCCACTCTGACGTTTTCTCATCCAGTTTGCCTTCGCAGGCCGCAAGGCACAGATCCACCAGGTCGGATTTCATGCGCAGCATGATCGGCTGGGTTTCCGGATCGCCAAAGCGGCAGTTGAATTCGATCACCTTCGGGTTACCCTGCTTGTCGATCATCAGGCCTGCATAAAGGAAACCGGTGTAGGTATTGCCTTCCGCCGCCATCCCTTTCACGGTTGGCCAGATGATGCGGTCCATGGTGCGCTGATGCACCTCATCGGTAACAACGGGAGCAGGAGAGTAAGCGCCCATTCCCCCAGTGTTGGGGCCGGTATCGCCATTGCCCACACGCTTGTGATCCTGGCTGGTGGCCATCGGCAGAACGTGCTCGCCATCGACCATCACGATAAAGCTCGCCTCTTCGCCGTCGAGGAACTCTTCAATCACGATGCGGTGGCCCGCATCGCCAAAGGCGTTACCTGCCAGCATATCCTGAACCGCGGCTTCGGCTTCTTCGAGGGTCATCGCGACGATCACGCCTTTACCCGCGGCCAGACCGTCGGCCTTGATAACAATCGGCGCGCCCTTCTCACGTAACCAGGCCAGAGCAGGCTCCACTTCAGTGAAATTCTGATATTCCGCCGTCGGGATGTTATGACGCGCGAGGAAATCTTTGGTGAAGGCTTTTGAGCCTTCCAGCTGTGCGGCACCCTCCGTTGGGCCAAAGATTTTCAGGCCAGCTGCGCGGAAGGCGTCTACGACGCCAATCACCAGCGGCGCTTCCGGGCCAACGATGGTCAGATCGATGTTCTCGGTCTGGGCAAAGCTCAGCAGTGCCGGGATATCGGTCACGCCGATGGCGACGTTTTGCAGCGCGGGTTCCAGCGCCGTACCGGCATTACCCGGTGCCACAAAGACGGTTTCAACCTGCGGGGACTGCGCTGCTTTCCACGCCAGGGCGTGCTCGCGCCCGCCGTTACCAATCACTAATACTTTCATTTTCTGCTCCGGGAATTAATGGCGGAAGTGGCGCATGTCGGTGAAGATCATTGCGATGCCATGCTCGTCGGCAGCGGCAATCACTTCGTCATCACGGATTGAACCGCCAGGCTGGATCACACAGGTGATACCCACAGCAGCGGCCGCATCGATTCCGTCGCGGAACGGGAAGAAGGCATCAGAGGCCATGGCGGAGCCTTTCACTTCCAGGCCTTCGTCGCCTGCTTTGATACCGGCAATTTTTGCAGAGTAAACGCGGCTCATCTGGCCTGCGCCTATCCCGATGGTCATGTTCTCTTTGGCGTAAACAATTGCGTTAGACTTCACGAACTTCGCCACTTTCCAGCAGAACAGCGCGTCACGCAGTTCCTGTTCGGTCGGCTGACGTTTGGTCACCACGCGCAGGTCGGCTTCTGTCACCATACCCAGATCGCGGTCCTGAACCAGCAGACCGCCGTTCACGCGCTTGAAGTCCAGGCCCGGCACGCGTTCCGCCCACTGACCACAAACCAGCACGCGCACATTCTGTTTTGCCGCAGTGATTTTCAGCGCTTCTTCTGATGCGGACGGCGCGATGATCACTTCGACAAACTGGCGGGAGATGATGGCCTGCGCGGTTTCCGCATCCAGCTCGCGGTTAAAGGCGATAATGCCGCCGAACGCGGAGGTCGGGTCGGTTTTGTAGGCGCGATCGTAGGCATCCAGAATAGAAGTGCTTACCGCAACGCCGCATGGGTTGGCGTGCTTGACGATAACGCAGGCCGGCTCGCTGAATTCTTTCACGCATTCCAGCGCGGCGTCGGTGTCGGCAATGTTGTTATAGGAAAGGGCTTTGCCCTGAACCTGCTGGGCGGTCGCAACAGAGGCTTCCTTTACCTCTTCTTCTATATAGAAGGCAGCCTGCTGGTGGCTGTTCTCACCGTAACGCATATCCTGCTTCTTAATGAAGTTCAGGTTCAGGGTGCGCGGGAAGCGGCCAGAGGGATCTTTGCTTTCACCATGGTAAGCCGGTACCAGGCTACCGAAGTAGTTGGCGATCATGCTGTCGTAGGCGGCGGTATGCTCGAAGGCTTTGATGGCGAGATCGAAACGCGTTTCAAGTGTCAGGGACCCTTCGTTGGCATCCATCTCATTAATAATGGCGTTGTAGTCGCTGCTCTTCACCACGATGGCCACATCTTTATGGTTCTTGGCTGCGGAGCGCACCATGGTCGGGCCGCCGATATCGATATTTTCAACCGCATCTTCCAGAGAGCAGCCTTCGCGGGCGACGGTCTGGGCGAACGGGTAGAGGTTAACAACGACCATATCGATAGGCGCGATATCGTGCTGTTCCATAATGGCGTCGTCCTGACCGCGACGGCCAAGAATACCGCCGTGCACTTTCGGATGCAGGGTTTTGACGCGTCCATCCATCATTTCCGGGAAACCGGTGTAATCGGACACTTCGGTTACCGGCAGACCTTTCTCTGCTAACAGGCGCGCGGTGCCACCTGTAGAAAGCAGCTCCACACCGCGTGCGGAAAGTGCCTGGGCGAATTCGACGATACCGGCTTTATCAGAAACACTGAGCAGAGCGCGGCGGACTGGACGACGTTGTTGCATGGTAAATCCCCTGGATTTCACGATTACAGAGAGCGTTAGATGAATTTTCCAGCGAAAAACTCATCTAACACACCTGACGAGGCCTCCTTGTTAAGCGCGAGCATTTTAACGAAAACGTTTGCGCAACGCTCGCATATTTTCACTTTTTCGCAGCGCTGTGGATAACTCTGTGTGTAAAAAGGTATAAGGCGGGGTTTTGCTGGGGAATGCAGCAGTCAGTCATTTTTTTGCAACTTTTCTGTTGCGGTCGCTCGGTAACTCCCTATAATGCGCCTCCATCGACACGGCGGATGTGAATCACTTCACAAACAACCCGGTCGGCTGAAGAGAAAAAATCCTGAAAATCAGGGTTGACTCTGAAAGAGGAAAGCGTAATATACGCCACCTCGCAACGGTGAGCGAAAGCCGCGTTGCACTGCTCTTTAACAATTTATCAGACAATCTGTGTGGGCACTCAAAGTGACATGGATTCTTAACGTCCTCGGACGAAAAATGAATACCAAGTCTCAACGAGTGAACACGTAATTCATTACGAAGTTTAATTCATTGAGCATCAAACTTTTAAATTGAAGAGTTTGATCATGGCTCAGATTGAACGCTGGCGGCAGGCCTAACAC
>NZ_QFRV01000095.1:0-13292 GCF_004136805.1 Enterobacter cloacae complex sp. GF14B | reverse complement strand
CCGTTGACCGCGCCTGCTGCTACGCAGACTGCGGCGCCTGCGACGGCGAGCGGCAGCTACGTGGTTCAGGTTGGCGCTGTCAGCGATCGGACCCGTGCAGAGCAATATCAGCAGCGTTTAAGCAAACAGTTTGGCGTGCCAGGCCGCGTTGAGCAAAACGGTGCGGTATGGCGTATCCAGATGGGTCCGTTTGCCAGCAAATCGCAGGCAGCATCCCTGCAACAGCGTTTGCAGAGCGAGGCGCAGCTCCAGTCGTTTATCGCTGTTGCAAAATAATTATTCGGTGGTATCCGAAATGTCAGTTTGTGTAAACCACGTTAACACTCTCATGATGAAAGTCGGATGCCTGCCCGTATAGCATTTGCTATAGTAAGGCACTTTTTTAATTCCATCACGGATGTCGTAGTTCTGACCATGAAGACCACTTTTTCTGCTCGTTTTGTGCAGCGCATGGCGCTGACCACGGCCCTTTGCGCTGCTGCGTTCTCCGCAGCTCACGCGGATGACCTGAACATCAAGACCATGATCCCTGGCGTTCCGCAGATCGACGCGGAATCCTACATCCTGATTGATTACAACTCCGGCAAAGTTCTGGCAGAACAGAACGCCGATGCCCGCCGCGATCCGGCCAGCCTGACCAAAATGATGACCAGCTATGTTATCGGCCAGGCTATGAAAGCAGGCAAATTCAAAGAAACCGACCTGGTGACTATCGGTAACGATGCGTGGGCAACCGGCAACCCCGTGTTCAAAGGTTCATCGCTGATGTTCCTGAAACCTGGCATGCAGGTTCCGGTCTCTCAGCTTATCCGTGGCATCAACTTGCAGTCCGGTAACGACGCCTGCGTGGCCATGGCTGATTTTGCCGCGGGCAGCCAGGACGCGTTTGTGGGCCTGATGAACAGCTACGTCTCCGCGCTGGGTCTGAAAAACAGCCACTTCCAGACCGTTCACGGCCTGGACGCCGAGGGTCAGTACAGCTCCGCGCGTGACATGGCGCTGATCGGTCAGGCGCTGATCCGCGACGTGCCAAACGAGTACTCTATCTACAAAGAGAAAGAGTTCACCTTCAACGGCATTCGTCAGACCAACCGTAACGGCCTGCTGTGGGACAACAGCCTGAACGTCGACGGTATCAAAACCGGCCACACCGACAAAGCTGGCTATAACCTGGTGGCCTCCGCCACTGAAGGCCAGATGCGTCTGATCTCTGCCGTGATGGGGGGGCGTACGTTTAAAGGACGCGAAACGGAAAGCAAAAAACTGCTGACCTGGGGCTTCCGCTTCTTCGAAACCGTGAACCCGCTGAAAGCCGGTAAAGAATTTGCCTCTGAACCTGTCTGGTTTGGCGATAACGACCGCGCTTCCCTGGGCGTGGACAAAGATCTCTATCTGACTATCCCACGCGGTCGTATGAAAGATCTGAAAGCCAGCTATGTGCTGAATACCACCGAGCTGCACGCCCCGCTGCAAAAGAATCAGGTCGTGGGTACTATCAACTTCCAGCTGGATGGCAAAACCATCGATCAACGCCCGCTGGTGGTGCTGGAGGAGATTCCTGAAGGCAATTTCTTCGGCAAAATCATTGATTACATTAAGCTGATGTTCCATCACTGGTTTGGTTAAAAATTGAACACTTGAAAGTGTGATTTTGATCCCCATATACTACGTATCAGTAAAACTCCCGCCCCGTGGCGGGAGTTATTATTTTTTACACACACGCCGGAGCTGACATGAAAACCAAACTTAACGAACTGCTTGAATTCCCTACCCCTTTTACTTACAAAGTAATGGGTCTGGCGAAACCTGAGCTGGTTGATCAGGTGGTTGAAGTGGTACAGCGCCATGCGCCGGGCGACTACTCTCCATCAGTCAAACCGAGCAGCAAAGGTAATTACCACTCGGTCTCAATCACCATCACTGCGACACACATTGAGCAGGTTGAGACGCTGTACGAAGAGCTCGGCAATATCGAAATTGTTCGTATGGTGCTGTAGTCCCTCTGCGGTTACCCGGTTTGCCGGGTAACCCACTTCCCCGCTGTGATATACTCCGCGTTACCTATTCTCCCTTGTCTTCGGAGACGTCCTTTTGTACCAGGATAAAATTCTTGTTCGCCATCTTGGGATACAGCCTTACGAGCCAGTCTCTCAGGCTATGCATGACTTTACCGATATGCGCGATGACACCACCCCTGATGAAATCTGGCTGGTTGAACACATGCCGGTGTTTACTCAGGGCCAGGCAGGAAAAGCCGAACATTTATTGATGACGGGTGATATCCCGGTGATCCAGAGCGATCGCGGTGGACAGGTAACCTACCACGGCCCGGGCCAGCAGGTAATGTATGTCCTGCTTAACCTGAAACGCAGAAAGCTGGGCGTACGTGAGCTCGTGACCTTACTGGAACAGACCGTGGTGAACACGCTCGCTGAGTACGGTATCGACGCTCATCCTCGCGCCGATGCCCCGGGCGTCTACGTGGGAGAGAAGAAAATCTGTTCGCTGGGGCTGCGTATCCGTAAAGGCTGCTCGTTCCACGGGCTGGCGCTGAATATCAATATGGATCTCACCCCTTTCCAGCGCATCAACCCATGCGGGTATGCGGGTATGGAAATGACGCAAATGCGCCAGTGGGTCACTACCGCCACGCCTGAGAATATCCGCCCCGTGCTTCTGAAGAAGTTTTTAGCGCTGCTTAACAATCCTGACCACGAATATATTGCTGCTTAACACACTTCCGGCAGTGGTTCGGTTATTTGACCAGCCACTGCTTAATTGCCGCATTTACGCTTTACAATAAACCGCATATTCTATATTTTCGAGTCGCCCATATATTAGCGTCCCATATTAATTAGAACCTTAATAGTACCATCACCGGGTATCGTGTAACGTGCGTGATAATCACCCAACTGCTTGTTTTCGATAAACAAGGGAAACTTACGAAACACTTTACGAATCTCTGCAAGCATAATAAATAAATTCAACTATCATTCATATTGTGAATGGATACGGAGTAAGAGCGTGGAGCCTACTAATTTACCAGCCAAACGCCTGAATGAAACCAGCGGCGAAGATAAGCCGCAAATTTTCCGGACTTTACGTAATATTGATCTCAATTTATTGACTATTTTTGAGGCGGTATATGTCCACAAAGGTATCGTTAATGCTGCGAAAATTCTTAATCTCACACCCTCTGCTATTAGCCAGTCAATTCAAAAATTGCGCGCGATATTTCCCGATCCCTTATTTATTCGTAAAGGCCAGGGCGTAACCCCCACCGCGTACGCAACCCATCTGCATGAGTACATCAGCCAGGGTCTGGAATCGATTCTGGGCGCGCTGGATCTCACCGGCAGTTACGATAAGCAACGAACCATCACCATAGGCACTTCTCCCTCTGTGGGCGTTCTGGTCATGCCCGCTATTTACCAGGCTGTTAAACAGCATGCGCCACAGCTGCTGATCCGCAATGTGCCCGTTAACGATCCGGAAACTCAGCTGGCGCAATTCCAGACGGACCTGATCATCGACAGCAACAGCTTCGCGGCCAGAGCATTAGGGCATAACGTTCTCTATACCGACTCTCTGGCGCTCGTTTGTCGTCAGAATCATCCTGTATTGAGCGCACCTTTAACGCCTGAAAATTTGCGTCATTACGAACATGCAACCTTTATGTCCGAGGGGCAGGGCCCGGACCCGCTGCGCCAGCGTATTGACGAACTGTTCCCGGACCGTCTGATCAGCTTCAGCAGTTACAATATGTTTACCCTCGCGGCCCTGATTGGCAGCAGCGATTTGCTCTGTATTATGCCTGTGCGTCTCTTCGCTTTACTTCAAAAATGCTGGCCGCTGGAGAGCATTCCATTGAGTCAACTTACGACGGAATCTGTTGAAATCTCACTGCATTACAACAAGCTAAGCCTGCGCGATCCGGTGCTGGAAAACGTCATTAACGTGATCCGCCAGGCTTTCTGATCCCGCCTTTCAGCGCAAGCCCCTGCCGCAAGCGGGGCAAAAGGCACAAAACAACAACTATTTTACAAATTGGCGACCTGGCAGGCTGCTTTATCGCCCCTTTAAATGATATACTGCCTGTCGTTCGTTCAAAAATAGTTGATAATTACAACATTCCCTTGAATTGAAACGCTTTCCTTCGATATTCGCAACTGGAACACGCACGCTATGAGTAAACCCATTGTGATGGAACGCGGTGTTAAATACCGCGATGCCGATAAAATGGCCCTTATCCCGGTTAAAAACGTGGCTACAGAGCGCGAGGCGCTGTTAAGAAAACCGGAATGGATGAAAATCAAACTTCCGGCCGACTCTTCGCGTATCCAGGGGATCAAAGCGGCGATGCGCAAAAATGGTCTTCACTCTGTCTGTGAAGAGGCCTCGTGCCCTAACCTTGCTGAATGTTTCAATCACGGTACCGCGACATTTATGATTCTGGGTGCCATCTGCACCCGCCGCTGTCCGTTCTGTGACGTTGCCCATGGCCGTCCCGTTGCGCCAGACGCTAACGAACCGCAAAAACTGGCGCAGACGATTGCCGATATGGCGCTGCGTTATGTTGTTATTACCTCCGTTGACCGTGACGATCTGCGCGATGGCGGTGCTCAGCATTTTGCTGACTGTATTACCGCCATCCGCGAAAAAAGCCCGAACATTAAGATTGAGACGCTGGTGCCGGATTTCCGTGGCCGTATGGATCGCGCGCTCGATATCCTGACCGCGACGCCACCAGACGTGTTCAACCACAACCTGGAGAACGTACCGCGTATCTACCGTCAGGTACGTCCCGGTGCAGACTACAACTGGTCGCTGAAGCTGCTGGAACGCTTTAAAGAAGCCCATCCGCATATTCCAACCAAGTCTGGTCTGATGGTCGGCCTGGGTGAAACCAACGCTGAGATCATTGAAGTGATGCGCGATCTGCGCCGCCACGGCGTCACCATGCTGACGCTGGGCCAGTACCTCCAGCCAAGCCGTCACCACCTGCCTGTACAGCGTTACGTAAGCCCGGATGAGTTCGATGAAATGAAAGCCGAAGCGATGGCGATGGGCTTTACCCATGCCGCGTGCGGTCCGTTTGTTCGCTCCTCTTATCACGCCGATATGCAGGCGAAGGGCGAAGAAGTGAAATAAAGCTGTAAAATTTATTTACAGTAAAACAAAAAACCGGCCTCGTGAGCCGGTTTTTTTATGCAAGCCTTGCAGCATTGCCATTACTCTTTGTGTGAAAGCTTCTGTGCAGTGATGTCATCTTCGGCACTTTTCTTCGCTGCCGCGTCGTCATCGTTCATTGCTTTCTTAAAGCCCTTAATGGCAGCACCCAGGTCTCCACCCAGCGTGCGTAACTTCTTGGTACCGAACAGCAGGACGACCAGTGCGGCAACCACCAGCAGTTTGGTAATACTAATCTCACCCATAAATACCTTCTTTACATGAAACAGGCTGCATTCCGCCAAAAAACCTGAACGTATTAACGGTCATTTGGCGCGTGCACACAATAGCAATCTGTAACAAGGTGAATCAAGCATTGTTGAAAAAAACATCACATTAATTGCGGTGGCGCAAACCTGCGGTTGCGCAGAACAGGTAATTGCTGCCGCGCAAGCGCTATTCGGGCTGAAATTATCTCCGTCAGCAATAACGCAGGCCTCTCCGCTGCCGCAACAACCGTCACCCCCAGCGGATCGACAACCCTGCTCTGCCCAATATTTTTGTTACCACATTCACCCGCGGCTACCACGTAACAGGTGGTATCCAGCGCGCGTGCTGCCAGCAGCGTCGCCCAGTGATGCTCCTTAAGCGGTCCTTTGACCCACGCGGCGGGCAGAACCAGCACCTCCGCCCCCTGCAATGCCAGGTTCAGCGCCAGCTCGGGAAAACGGATATCGTAGCAGGTCATCAGGCCAACCTTAAAACCCTCCACCTCAATCAGCGGCGGAATTACACTCCCCGGATCGACCAGGCGCGACTCCTGAACGCTGAACGCATCATACAGATGAAGTTTGGCGTAGCTCGCGACAATGGCACCCTCACGTATCGCCACCAGCGTGTTCACCGCGCGCCCCGGCGAGGACGGAATATGGACCGTCAATATGGTGGTGAGCGTGTTGCCAACGCTTTCGGCCAGCAGTCGTTTCAGAAACGCCCCTTCCAGCGTTTGCGCAGACTTTACCGACAGGTCCGGATCGCCATCATCACGGGCCAGTAACGCCTCGGGAAGTACCAGCAACGACGCCCCCTTTTGCTTCGCCGCATGCATCAGGGAGACGCATTTTTCCGCGTTTTCATTCCAGTCCGGCGTCACCGCGAACTGCCCTACTGCAACATACATAATTGTCTCCCGGTCAAAAACAGCGTTACACTCGACGCACTTACACAGCAAATAGCAGGTATTGACAGTGTTACAACTACTTATAGCCGTTTTTATTGGTGGAGGCACGGGTAGCGTTGCGCGGTGGCTCTTAAGCATGCGGTTTAACCCTCTGCATCAGGCCATTCCGATGGGGACACTGGCGGCAAATCTGATCGGGGCGTTTATTATTGGGATGGGGCTGGCCTGGTTTAATCGCATGACCAACATCGACCCTATGTGGAAGGTTCTGATTACAACCGGTTTCTGCGGCGGCTTAACAACGTTTTCTACCTTCTCTGCGGAGGTAGTGTTTCTGTTTCAGGAAGGCCGGATGGGCTGGGCGCTGACGAACATTGCCGTTAACATGCTTGGCTCGTTTGCGATGACTGCGATCGCATTCTGGTTATTTTCCTCCGCCAGCGGACATTAAGCACGGCAACCTTAATGTTGGCTTAATTTTTCTCTGTCACTCTTGGCTCAATATTGAACGAGGGTGATAGCATGAAAGAAAATCTCTTAGGCGTGGGTATGGTATTGCTAAGCGTCGCGATCGTCGCCAGCTTCCTGAAGATCTATCTTATCGGTTGATTCAGAACGAAAAAAACCCGCTCATTGAGCGGGTTTTGAAATTCTTGCTGACGCGTCTGAATTACAGAGCGATTACGTTAGCAGCAGAAGGGCCTTTGGCACCGTTAGTGATTTCGAACTCTACGCGCTGACCTTCAGCCAGAGTTTTGAAACCATTAGACTGGATTGCAGAGAAGTGTACGAACACGTCTTTGCTGCCATCTTCAGGAGTAATGAAACCGAATCCTTTGGACTCATTAAACCACTTAACGTTACCTTTAATCTTAGACATCAAAATTACCTTTACATTAAAAAACGACACAAATGCTGTGTCGGGTATCAGTACAACAATTGTGAGGCGTTTTGTCCAGCGGATCTTTGATAAAAAGTGACAAAAGTCGCGTTAATTTTCGCTGTCCGATTTTTATTCTTTACATTTCCATGTCTGTGCATTTTTTGGCCGATTTAGCAGAAAAACTCAGTTAAAACTGAAACCGCATCCAGGCAAAGTAAACGTTACCGTTGTTATAGGTACCCGGTATGTAGGTCATCTGAAACGTCGCCGGACCGTAACCAATGGAGGCAAGCGGCAGCAGTACCGGAACAGGAATGTATTTCCAGTTATCACGCGCCGTAAACCCTGCCGTATAGCCCAGCCCGAGACGGAAGTTGTCGTCTGATAACGGACGCCAGGTTTTTTCCCAGCCGTAACCGCCAATAGGCTCCCATTTATTGTAGGAGTCCTTAAACGCCATCAGGTACAGGCCATGCCAGTTACCTTTTTCATCCCAGCGAGACTGACCGAAGCCGGCCCCCCACGGACGTTCGTTATAACGGTCTGTTTTTTCTTTATCGTAGGCGAAACGTGCATGCCACGTAATGGCCGGAATATAGAGATCGTAATGCTCAGGTTCATTCCATGTTTGCGCGACGTTATCCGTGAAGGTGGTGAACCAGCCTTTATCCGCTGTATTGCTGTCTGCATTAACAGCAAACGCACACGATAACTGCCCAATAATAAACAACAAAATCAGGGGGAATTTAATTCGTACAATCACAATGCCATTACCATATTTAGTATTCGGTGCAGAGCTTAACACAGAATACTTGAATGAACGCTTAACAGCATGGGTGTTATTCCTAATTACCATCCCGTTCCTGGGAATAATCTGAGGATACATAAACTGCATGCCTGAATAAGCACATGCAGTTGACATATTTAACGTTGATGTAACAATTTGTAGAGTGCGGGAATAACTAACATCGACAATAACGGTGCCGTTACCATGCCACCAATCATCGGCGCGGCAATACGTTGCATCACCTCCGAGCCACTCCCACTCCCCCACATGATGGGCAGCAGTCCTGCCATAATAGTGGCGACCGTCATCACCTTCGGACGCACGCGCAGCACGGCACCTTCGTGGATCGCCCGCATCAGCACCGTATTTCCCCCTTCTGGCTCCAGCCTGTGATATTTATCGATCGCATGATTCAAATAAAGAACCATAATTACGCCGAATTCTGCCGCCACTCCGGAAAGGGCGATAAAGCCAACGGCCCCCGCCACTGACAAATTATATTCAAGCAGCCACAATAACCACACGCCCCCAATAAGCGCGAACGGCAATGCCCCCATTATTATCAGGACATTTGATATCCGCCTGAAGGTTAACCATAAAAGGACGAATATAATCATCAGCGTGACAGGTAAAACTATTTTGAGCCTCGCGGTCGCCCGTTCCAGATATTCAAACTGCCCGGACCAGGAGAGAGACACGCCCTGCGGCAATACCACCTTCTCTCCCACCCGTTTTTGCATTTCATCCACGGCGGACTTCAGATCGCGCCCGCGCAAGTCAACATAGATCCAGCTGGAAAGGCGCGCGTTTTCACTTTTTAGCATCGGTGGGCCTTCCGTCACGACTATATCGGCCAATTCCCCCAGCGCCACCTGGCTACCGCTGGCGGTCACTACCGGCAACACCCGCAACGCGTCGACGTTATCACGTAAATCGCGGGGATAACGCAGGTTGATGGGATACCGCTCGCGTCCCTGGATCACCTCGCCAATGTTATCGCCCCCGACCAACGTGGAGACCAGGCTTTGCAGTTCATCGACGGAAACGCCGTAGCGCGCGGCTTTTTGCCGATCGATACGAATATCCACGTAGCGTCCGCCTTCCAGACGCTCCGCCAGCGCAGAGGAGACGCCAGGAACGTCCTTCACCACCTGCTCAATCTGCCGGGCCACACGCTCAATGTCGGCAATATTATTGCCGTTCACCTTAATGCCGACCGGGCTTTTGATCCCGGTTGCCAGCATGTCCAGGCGGTTACGGACAGGCGGCACCCACACATTGGCAATGCCCGGCAGCGACACGGTTTTATCGAGCTCCTCCACCAGCTTTTGCGGCGTCATTCCTGGCCGCCACTGCTCGCGGGGCTTAAAGTGGATGGTTGTTTCCAGCATGGTTAATGGCGCGGGATCGGTTGCCGACTCCGCCCGACCGGCTTTGCCAAACACGCTCGCCACCTCCGGGACGCTTTTGATCAAGCGGTCCGTCTGCTGAAGCAGCCGTGATGCCTCGCGAGCAGAGATCCCCGGCAGCGTGGAGGGCATATAGAGTAAATCTCCTTCTTCCAGCGGCGGCATAAATTCGCTTCCCAGGCGGCTCAGCGGCCAGAGCGTGGCGATCAGCAGCAGACATGCCAGTGCCAGCGTCGTTTTCGGGAAGGTCAGTACCTTGTCCAGCAGCGGCTCATACAGGCGGATCAGGAGGCGGTTGATCGGGTTTGCCTTCTCATCCGGGATTTTCCCGCGAATGAAAAAGCCCATTAGCACCGGCACCAGGGTGATCCCAAGCCCGGCGGCCACGGCCATCGACCAGGTTTTGGTGAACGCCAGCGGCGAGAACATTCTCCCCTCCTGCGCTTCCAGCGAAAAAACCGGTATAAATGACAGCGTGATGATTAACAGGCTGCAAAACAGCGCCGGTCCCACTTCAACCGCCGCCTTTTCCGCCAGACGCCAGTATTCCCCCGGCGCGGGCTCCTTGCCCGGATTATCATGCCGCCACAGCTCCAGCACCTTGTGCATGTTTTCAATCATCACAATTGCGGCATCCACCATCGCCCCGATGGCAATGGCGATCCCGCCGAGCGACATCATATTCGCGTTAATGCCCTGATAGTGCATCACCACAAAAGCCCCGAGGATCCCCAGCGGCAGAGAGACCATCGCCACCAGCGCGGAGCGCAGGTGGAACAGGAACAGCGCACACACCAGTACCACCACGGCAAACTCTTCGAGCAGCTTGTGCGTCAGCGTTTTGACCGAGTCCTCAATCAGCGTGGAACGATCGTAGACCGGAACAATCTCGACGCCCTGCGGCAGCGTTTTTTGCAGCTCGCTCAGTTTCGCTTTTACCGCGCGAAGGGTTTCCAGCGCGTTCTGCCCGTAGCGCATCACGATTACGCCGCCAGCAACCTCCCCTTCACCGTTAAGCTCCGCCACACCCCGGCGGATCTCCGGGCCAATGCCAATGGTGGCGACATCTTTCAGCAGGACAGGTACGCCATCGCGGGTGGCGATCACCACATTGCGAAAATCCTCCAGCGAGCGCAAATAGCCCGTTGTCCGCACCATATACTCCGCTTCGCCCATCTCCAGCAGGGCGCCGCCGCTCTCCTTATTGGCGGCCTGCACCGCGCCGGATAGCTGGCTGTGGGTAATATTCAGCGCGCGCATTTTCGCCGGGTCCGCCACGATCTGATACTGACGCACCATTCCGCCAATACTTGCCACCTCAGATACATTCGGTACCGTCTTAAGCTCGAACTTAAGCGTCCAGTCCTGTAGGGCCCGCAGATCTGCCAGGCTGTGTTTTCCACTACGGTCGATCAGTGCATATTCGTAGATCCAGCCGACGCCCGTCGCATCCGGCCCCAGCGACACCTTCACGCCCGGCGGAAACTGCGCCTGTACCTGGCTTAAATATTCCAGCACCCGGGATCGCGCCCAGTAGAGATCGGTGCCATCCTCAAACAGCACATACACATAAGCGTCACCAAACATTGAAAAACCGCGCACGGTTTTGGCGCCCGGCACAGACAACATGGAGGTTGTCAGCGGCCAGGTCACCTGATCTTCAATCACCTGCGGCGCTTTCCCGGGGTAACTCGCTTTGATAATGACCTGCACATCAGACAGATCGGGCAACGCGTCCAGCGGCGCGCGCTGCACCGCCCACCAGCCCCAGCTGGCCATCATCAGTGCGGCCAGGATCACCAGCAGGCGGTTACGCAACGAGGCGCGAATCACAGCGGCAATCATGGCGTCACCTCCGGCATCACGCTACGCAGGCTGGCTTCGGAATCAATGAGGAATTGCCCGGACGTCACCACCTTATCGCCCTGTTTGACCCCGGACAGGATCGCCGTCCAGCCCTGCGCCGTCAGGCCGGTTGTCACCGTCACAGGCCGGAAATAACCGTCCCCGGTAGCCAGCAGCAGACGCGCAGACTCTCCGCTGTTAATCACCGCCTCTTCCGGCACCGCCAGCACCGGCGGGCCTTTCATCTCTTCCGCACGCCTGACGGAGAGGTACATACCCGGCTTCAGCTTATGTGCGGAATTTTCCAGCACGATACGGGCTTTCAGGGTTCGCGTGGTCGTCTCCATCTGCGGCAGCAATTCGCTGACCGTGCCGTGGAATTGCTCCCCCGGCCAGCTTTCTGACGTTGCGACCACGTTGCTGCCCACTGCCAGAGACTGCGCCTGCGTTTGCGGGTAATCGACCACCAGCCAGACCGGATCGAGCCTGGCGATCTCAAACAGCGGCGCCGTTGCGGTGATTTGCGCCCCTTCCCGCACGTCCAGTTTCACCACATACCCCGCCCGGTCAGCGCGCAGGGTGAGCGTGGTCTGCGGCTTACCGCTACGCTCCAGCAAACGAATGACCTCTTCCGGCATAAACTGCAACGCCAGCCGCTCGCGTGCGGCGCGGGTCAATGCGGCATCGCCAAGCTGACGAACCGCGAGATACTCCTGCTGGGCGGTGGTCCACTGCGGGATCCACAGTTGCGCCAGCGCCTCTCCGGCTTTCACCTGCTGCTGCGGCGCATTAACAAACAATTTTGACACCACGCCATTGGCCGGGGCTGACACCACCGAGACGTTACGTTCATCCGTTGCAACCGTGGCAAAGGCCGAGAACGGCGAAACCAGCTGGCGCATCTCAACGTTGGCGGTTTTCATCCCCAGGTTTTGCTGCTGTTGAGTGCTGATGGCCACGCCTGACGCCGCCTGTGCTTCATCGGCGTAGCGCGGGACCAGATCCATATCCATAAAGGGGGATTTACCCGGCTTATCGAAGCGCTGACCGGGCACCATAGGGTCGTACCAGTAAAGCACCTTACGTTCAGAGGGTTGTGCAGCCGCAGCCGGCTGATGCGTCTGCTTCTTTCCGACAAAATAGCCGCCAGCGGCAGCTATCGCGATGGCAATCGCCATTAACGTTGTTTTTTTCATTGCGCCAGCTCCTGCGGGATCAGCCAGTTCACGGCAGCCCAGGTTCGCGCCATTTCGCGCTCCGCCTGGTTCACCGCCAGTTCCGTATCCAGTACGCCACGACGCGCCTCCAGCAGGGCCGGAAGCGCCGACTGTCCAGAGCGATATTGCGCCGTCAGTACCGCCAGCCGTTGACGCTGCAACGGTAGTACCTCGTCCCGCTGTCGCTGCCACACCGTTTGCGCAGCCTGATACTGCGCCACCAGCGTTTGCACCTGGGCAATGTGTTCGCGCTTGAGCAGCGTCAGTTGATCCACCGCCTGCATAGAGCGGGAAACATCGGCGGCGTAATCCTTGTCCTGACGTTTTGACTGGAACAGAGGCAGATCCACGCTGAACATCACGCCAGCCATATCGTCATAGCCTTCAGCGCGGTGGGCGTAATAGACCTCCACATCCACATCGGGTATCGCCGCCACAGCAGATTGCGCTGAACGCGCTTTCGCGGTCTCGGCTTCACGTCGTGCGGCCTCCACTTCCGGGTGCCTGACGATCCCCTCCTGCAACGTTTTTTCATCGGCAGGAAGACGCTGATAGCGCGGCAGCGGACCGCGAACCGCCGTAATCGCGTGCCCCGTAAGCTCCAGCAGACGGCTTTGCGCCAGCTGCACATCCCGCTGCGCCAGCGTCTCTTTGTCGCGCATGGAGCTGAGGATCATTTGCAGGGCCAGTACGCTGTCCGGCATTGCGCTTCCCGCCCCGACGCTCGCCTTCTGCACGCCGCGCTGACGTTCCGTTTCACGGACCAGCGTTCTGGCCGTGTTCAGTGCCTGCTGGGCCAGCG
>NZ_QFRV01000094.1:0-13616 GCF_004136805.1 Enterobacter cloacae complex sp. GF14B | reverse complement strand
CAAGCGTGGCAAACCCGCCGCCGATCGCCAGCGCCGCCATAACCAGCGGTCGTCCGATGGAGGGGTAACGCCGCAGCGCGAGAAACGCCAGCGAGAGGTAAAACGCACCATAGCCCAGCGCGCTTAGCGCCGGGCCGTACGTCCAGTGAGACGTCATGCCATACTGCATCCCAAAACCAATCAGCGGCGGAGCAAACAGCAGTACGCCGTCAATAATCTGTTTGCCTTTTTCCTGCGCCCGCAGCGACAGCGCCACGCTAAACACGCCAAAAATAAGCGTATTGGCAATCAGGAACAGCTGACAAATAACATAGTCTTCCGGCTGGTAGTCGCTCAGTCCCCACACCCCGCCAACGCCAAACGTGAAGAGCAGCCCGAGCAGGTTGAGCTCGCGCCAGTGCTGCCAGATGCTGATGACGAGAATGCCGATGGACAGCAGGAGATAGAAGGAGAATAGCGCCACAAAGCTACCGCCCCCGGTAGATAGGAGCAGCGGCGCAAGATATCCGCCGAGGCTCGCCAGCATGGCAAGGCTCAGCGCCTTTTGCAACACGGCCAGCCCGACGCTCGCCGCGCAAATCACCACCAGCAGCGCAAACGCCAGCGTCATCGGCAGCATCTGCCACAGCCGGAATGCGCCAAAGACGGTCAGATAAAGCACGCCGGTCGCTCCGCCCTGGAGGATCAGCGCGTAGATCCGCTGCCTGTGCCGCAGCCGCCATCCAACGGCCAGCAGAACCATGGCAAACAGCGCCGTGGCGGCAAGACGCAGCTCAAGCGGAAACAGTGAATGTTCAACGGTATAGCGCAGCAGGAAAGAGAGGCCGAGGAAGAGCAGTACAATCCCCAGTTTTGCCAGCGGATTGCCCTGCATAAACCAGCGCGTCAGCGAGGACAGGATGCCGCCAAAGGCGGAAGGACGTTTTGCCGCCGGTACAGGCACAGGCTCTGCTTCAGTGACGGGCGGTTCGGGACGCCAGGGATCGACAGGTGCGTTAACGGCCTCTGACACCGGCGCTGGCGTCTTCACCGGCGCGGCGGTCTGCACCTGCTCCGGTGCTTTCTCAGCCACACTACGCTGCTCGAGCGCCTCAATGCGCTGGCGAAGCCGGGCGATCTCCTGCCGCGCCGCCGTGCTTCGGTTAAAGCCTATCACCGCGAGCACGGGTGCCACGACCAGCGCAAAAACCAGGAACAAACAGCCAAGGATGTAAAGCTCGTCCATGTTTCCACCTTCACCGTAAACGATCCGTTAAGATTGACACAAATCGTTGCATTTGCGCCATCTTAAAAGGTGAAAACCATTCTGCCTGCGCTTAGCTGCCGAACCAGACCGCAGCGGAGATCGCTGGCAGCGTGAGCACGCTCCCCTGGAACGTCGCTTTACCCTCTTTGCTCTTCCACATTTTACCAGCCAGCAGCGGTGAATCTTCCAGCACGACTTCACACGCCTCGCCCCGGTTGATCGCCACCAGCACGCGCTGCTGGTTATAGACGCGGATAAACACCACCACGTTATCGTGGGCGTACATCACCTGACAGCCCCCGTATCGCAGGGCCTGGCTCTGCTTGCGCAGCGTCGCCATGCGCTGGTAGAGGCTGAACAGATCCTGATCCTGCTTTTCAGGCTCCCACGGGAAGGTTTTACGGCAGAACGGATCGTTGTTGCCGTCCAGCCCGACTTCATCGCCATAGTAGATGCAGGGTACGCCCGGCCAGGTAAAGAGCCAGGTCACCGCCAGCGGCAGACGCGCCACATCCTTACCCAGCAACGATTTAAAGCGTGCGGTATCGTGGCTGTCGAGCTGGTTAAACATCCGCAGCTGCTGCTGATGCGACAGGCCAGCGCGATAGTTTTCCATCCACGCCATGCAGGTTTCGGCGTCAATATGCTGCGGATCGTAAGAGATATCGGTGTTAGCGAGGAAACCCCACAGCGGGAAGGTGAAGCCGCGATAGTTCATCGCCGCGTCTTCTGCATCAGCCTGCAACCACTGACGCGCGTCGCCAAAGTGCTCCCCGAAGACGAATGCTTCCGACCGGGCCGCTTTTGCCGACCGGGTAATGGCGGCGACATGCTGAAGGTTATTCCGCGCCCCGCCTGCTTCACCCAGCATATGCACCACGTCCAGCCGCCAGCCGTCCATGTTCCACGGCGCTTTCAGCCAGTGGCGCACGATGCTGTCGTCGCCGCCGTAGATCTCATTCACCAGCGATGGCGACTGGAAATCGAGCTTCGGCAGGCTCGGGTAGCCCAGCCAGTCCAGGGCGCGGCCATTCTCGTCAAAACTGTACCAGTCACGCTGCGGTGAGTCCGGATTATGGCATGCGCCGCCCATCGACTGATTGTGACGGTCAAACCACGCGTGAGAATCACCGCTGTGATTGAACACGCCATCAAGGATCAGGCGCATACCCTCTTTTTGCGTGTTGTGCCGCAGCCGCAGCAGCGCTTCGTCACCGCCAAACTGCTCGTCAACGTGGCGGTAGTCCTGCGTATCGTATTTGTGCACGCTTGGCGCTTTAAACACCGGGTTCAGGTACAGCGCCGTCACGCCGAGCTTTTTCAGGTACGGCAGTTTTTCGCTGATACCGTCGAGATCGCCGCCGTAAAAGGTCGATCCCCCCGCCTGGGCGGTCAGCGGCTCGTCCCATTTTTTCAGAATGATGTCGTGACCGACCGCATGATGGTAATAAACCTTGTCCTGATCGACGGTGCGCTTTTCACTGCGCGCAAAGCGGTCCGGGAAAATCTGGTAAAAGACCTGATCGTTAACCCACTGCGGGCCGTTATCCGGGTGATCCACGGCAAACTGCTCCAGCCTGGCCGGAGGGAAACGGCTGAAACCCTGCGGGGTAAACCACAGCTGGCGGTTGTTCCACAGCAGCTTGAAGCCGTAGCGGCGACGCGGTTGCCCGCTGCGCAAATCGATATTTGCCCGCCACGCCGTGACGCCCGGCTGCGGCTGGCTGCGCACTTTGTGCATTTTCAACGACGTTTCTTCGTTATCCACTTCGGCGCGCAGGGTCACACGTTCAGGCTGATTGTCCCCTGCCAGCCAGAGCGTAATCACAAGGTTGTCTTTGTTTTGGTTAACAAATGGGGCAACCGGAAGGTGCCAGGCGTTTAACATCACGAATCCCCTTTGATGAAATTGACGTCACCTTGCCACAGGGTGATTAAGGATAGCTCACCATGATGGGATTTATTGGGGGAGGAGGACGGGGGAGGAGGCATCAGTGCAGCCTGATGCCCTCACCCTAACCCTCTCCCACGGGGAGAGGGGAAAAGAATGTTACTGTGCTTCCGCCAGCTGACGATCGCGGCGACATTTAAACATCCAGCCCACCAGCAGCAGGACGATCCACGCGAAGCCCACGTACAGGGAAATACGGGTATCCGGATGATAACCAATCAGGCCAATGATGAAGACCAGGAAGATCAGACCGACAATGGTCGTTGGCACGCCGCCCGGCACTTTAAACTTCAGCGCTTTGGCCTCTTCTGGCGACAGGCGGCGACGGAACGCAATCTGCGACAGCAGGATCATGATCCATACCCACACGGTGGCGAAGGTCGCCAGTGACGCAATCACCAGGAAGACGTTCTCCGGCATGATGTAGTTCAGGTAGACCGAGAACAGCAGCGCCACGGTCATGACCAGCACCGTTACCCACGGGGTGCCGCGACGCGACGTTTTGGCAAACACCTTCGGCGCACTGCCCTGCTCCGCCATGCCGTGCAGCATACGGCCCACGCCGAACACGTCACTGTTGATGGCCGACAGCGAGGCGGTCAGCACCACAAAGTTGAGAATGCTGGCGGCAAACGCAATGCCCATATGCTGGAAAGTCAGGACAAACGGGCTGCCGTTGGTGCCCACCTGGTTCCACGGGTAGATGGACATAATCACAAACAGCGTGCCCACGTAGAACACCAGGATACGCATCGGCACCGAGTTGATGGCGCGCGGAATAGACTTCTCCGGATCTTTCGCTTCCCCGGCGGTGATGCCGATAATCTCGATTCCGCCATAGGCGAACATGACCATCTGGAGCGACATGACCATCCCAAGCCAGCCGTTGCTAAAGAAGCCGCCGTTGCTCCACAGGTTATGGATGCCGGTTGGCTGCCCACCGTTGCCGATACCCCAGATGATGATGCCGAAACCGGCGAGGATCATGATGATAATGGTCGCGACCTTGAAGAAGGAGAACCAGAACTCCAGCTCGCCAAACACCTTCACGCTCATCAGGTTAACGGCGCAGATAATCAGCACCACGCTCAGCACCCAGATCCAGTGCGGCACGGCAGGGAACCAGACCCCCATATAGATGCCAAACGCCGTCACATCGGCAATGGCGACAATCAGGATTTCAAAGCAATAAGTCCAGCCGGTGATAAACCCGGCCAGCGGGCCTAAGTTCTCTTGTGCATAGCGTGAAAACGAGCTGGCAGACGGGTTGTGAACCGACATCTCCCCCAGCGCACGCATGATGATATAGGCCGCGGCACCGCCGATGATGTAGGCCAGCAGAACGCTTGGACCGGCCATTTTGATGGCATCTGCCGAGCCATAAAAAAGACCGGTGCCGATAGCCGAGCCCAGCGCCATAAAGCGGATGTGGCGGGTGCTCAATCCACGTTTAAGTTTGTTAGTGCTTTCCATTAAAATCTTGCCATTCAACACGAAAAAAACAAAAAACCACGGGGCCTTAAGCCCCGTGGTTAAACAATTTGTTGCCGTTGATTAATGGGCGTTGGATGTCACCTGACGCCCGGCCGCACGGTCCCAGATAATCGCAAGAACCAGCGCTACAACGGAAGGCATCAGCCAGGCCAGGCCCTGCTCGGACAGCGGCAGACGCTGTGTCCAGGCTGGCAGGATTTCTGCAAATGCTGATGCTTTGATCCCGTCAAGGATACCAAAAATCAGGCTGATAAACATGGCCGGCGCAATAATTCGCGTCGAGTTATGCCACCACGGGCGGGTGAAGCTCAGCACCACCAGCACGATACATGGCGGATAGATAGCCGTCAGCACCGGAATTGACACCTGGATCAGGTGGCTCAGACCGAGGTTTGAAACCGCCATGGAGAAGATGCCGAGGATAAACACCAGCGTGCGGTAAGAGAGCGGCAGATACTGAGCGAAGAACTCCGCGCAGGCGCAGGTCAGACCCACAGCCGTCACCAGACAGGCCAGGAAAATCAGCGCCGCCAGCAGCATGCTGCCTGCACCACCAAAGGTGTGCTGCACGTAAGCATGCAGGATCGCCGCGCCGTTTGCGCTCTGATCGACCAGCGTTGCGCTATCTGAACCCAGACGGAACAGCGCCAGATACAGCAGCGTCAGGCCGACACCGGCCATCAGGCCAGCCCAGATAGTGTAACGAGTCAGCAGGCGCGCTTCGGTCACCCCACGGGAACGCGCGGCGTTAACGATAACAATACCAAACACCATCGCGCCAAGCGTATCCATCGTCAGATAGCCGTTCACGAAACCGTTTGAGAACGCCGCGTTCTGGTAGGCGTCCATCGCGGAGCTGATGGGCCCCGCAGGCCAGACAATGGCCGCAACCGCCAGCACAATCAGCGCCACAATTTTCAGTGGTGCCAGGAAGTTACCTACGGTATCCAGCAGTTTGCCCGGATAGAGAGAAACCAGAATCACGATGGCGAAGTAAATGAGGCTGTAAATAAACAGCGGCATCGCGCCGTCACCGGTCAGCGGGGCGATACCCACTTCAAAGGAGACGGTCGCCGTACGTGGGGTCGCGAACAGCGGGCCAACGGCCAGATAGCAGACGGTTGCCAGCAGAACGCCAGCCACTTTGCCAATCGGGGTGCTGAGGCTGTCCACACCGCCACCGACTTTCGCCAGCGCGATAACGGTCAGTACCGGCAGGCCCACGGCAGTAAGCAGGAAGCCAAACGCAGCCGTCCAGACGTGTTCACCCGCCTGTAAGCCAACCATTGGAGGAAAAATGATGTTACCTGCGCCAACGAACAGCGCAAATGTCATAAAGCCCAGCGCGATAATGTCACGCGATTTCAAGTGATGGGTCATAAAACCTTACTGCCTGTGGATGTGGTGTTGAATACGTTGAGATTTTCGCCATCCCTGATGGGACGATACAGCGGAAAATTTGCTCAATTTCAGCGGGATATGCTCCCGTCCTGGCGTGGCGAAGAATAGTTTTTCGATTTACCACGCAAATACAGTCGGTCTGACAGTATATGGGGGGCAATTTAAACGCTTATAACGTTTAAAGGCAAGAAGGGATCGTAAAACCAGAACAATATGCCAGCATGAAAATCCAGACCAACATAATATGCCATGTATAAGAAAAACTCATGGCTAATCATGCGAACAAAAAAGCACCAGCCGTATAATATTCATCCGCGTTTCGCTTGACTGCAAAGCAAACGGGCCAGCAATCGCTGGCCCGTGGAAAGGTAGCCTGACACACACGCTGTCAGGCGCTTTTTTTGGCAATTAATCGTTCCGGAATCACGAAGCTAAAGCGCGTGCCCTTACCGAGGGTGCTTTCGATATTGAGCCGGCTTTCGTGGTGGCTGACGGCATGCTTCACAATTGCCAGCCCCAGTCCGCTTCCGCCGGTCTGCCGCGAGCGCGCCTTATCCACCCGGTAGAACCGTTCAGTGAGACGCGGGAGGTGTTCAGGCCCAATCCCCGGCCCGTTGTCCTCGACGCTAAACTCAGCGCCCGCCGGGGTATGCTGCCAGCGCACCGCGATATGCGTCCCTTTCGGGGTGTGATTCACGGCGTTATAGATCAGGTTTGAGATAGCGCTTCGCAGCTCATCTTCACTGCCGAGCACTTTCAGCGTGTTATCAACGTCAAAACTCAGGGTGTGCTGATTATGACTCAGCGTTTGGGCTTCGCGCTCCACCACCCGCAACATCATCGGCACATCAATGATGTCATTTAGCGCCAGCGACGGGGCAGCCTCAATTTTTGAAAGCGTCAGCAGCTGTTTGACCAGCCCTTCCATGCGGAACGTCTGCTCCCTCATGGTATGCAGCGCTTTCTCACGCGGCGCCCCCTCAAGCGTTTGCTCCTGCATCATCTCCAGGTAGCCCTGAAGCACCGTCAACGGCGTACGCAGCTCGTGGCTGACGTTGGCAAAGAAGTTACGTCTCGCGCCCTCAAGCTGGTGCATCTGGGTAACGTCCCTCGCCACCATCAGCCACTGCCGATCGCTGTAGGGCATCACGCGGATCTCCAGATGGCGACCGTTATTGAGCTTCAGATTGTGCGGGCGCGAAAAATCCCGCTTTTTCAGATACAGCGTGAACTCGGGATAGCGCAGAAGGTTGAGGATGTTCTGACCGTTATCATCCGGCCAGCGCAGGCCCAACAGCTGTTGCGCGAGGCCATTACACCAGAAGATGGTCCCTTCTTCCGTCGTCAGGATCACCGCGTCCGGCAGCGACTCCGCACCGCTACGAAAGCGTTTGATCAGGCTTCCCAGCTCACGACGGCGCTTTTTATTACGCATCTGCATCTGGTGCAGGCCGTAGAGAAGCGGTTCCCAGCTCCCGCTTCCCGGCGGAGGTGTCATACTTCTGTCGACCCACAGCCACCAGGAAAGACGCAGTAAATTCCAGAAATGCCAGACGAGCAATCCCGTCACGGCCACCAGTAAAAACCACGGCAGATAGCCAAAGATAGCCCCCAGAATGAGGGCCGGAATACAGCATAAGATCAGTTCAAAGACGAGCCTTTTCCATGACAGACGTTCCAGCACGCGTCACACTCCTGTCATTGTTCAGAAACGGGTCGAGAAGCGATAACCCGTGCCGCGGACCGTCTGTACCATGCGATCGTGGCCGCTCAGTTCCAGTGCTTTACGCAGGCGGCGAATATGGACGTCAACCGTTCGGTCTTCGACATAGACGTTAGTTCCCCAGACGTTATTCAGCAACTGTTCGCGGCTGTAAACGCGCTCCGGGTGGGTCATAAAGAAGTGCAGGAGTTTAAATTCGGTGGGGCCCATATCGAGGGGATTTTCACCGGTCATGACCCGGTGCGAGGTAGGATCCAGGCTCAGCCCCTGCATCTCAATCACCTCTTCCACCGCCATCGGTGAAATACGGCGCATCACGGCTTTGATACGCGCCACCAGCTCTTTCGGGGAGAACGGTTTGGTGATGTAATCGTCCGCGCCGGTTTCCAGACCGCGCACGCGATCCTCTTCCTCGCCGCGCGCCGTCAGCATCACCACCGGGATATCACGGGTCATCGCCTCGCGTTTGATATGCTTGATAAACTGCAATCCGGAACCGCCAGGCAGCATCCAGTCCAGCAGGATCAGATCGGGCCAGGGTTCATTCAGCTGGTTCACCGCGCTGTCATAATCTTCCGCTTCAACCGGCTGGAAGCCATTTTGTTCAAGCACGAAGCACACCATTTCACGGATCGGAGCTTCATCTTCTACGACCAGAATACGTCTCGCCATACTTTGCCCTGTCTTATCGTATTTAAGTTACAAGTCTGTAATGCGGCGTCATTATGCGTCAGATTTATGACAGATTTATGAAAAACATTACCACTATAAATGGCAAACTGTTGTTTTATTACAGCGGTTATTTTCCGTTCCACGAAAGTTTATAATCCTGCTTTCTTATTATTGCCACGGATCTTTTATGCGCATACTTCACACCTCAGACTGGCACCTGGGTCAAAATTTTTACAGCAAAAGCCGCGCCGCGGAACATGAAGCGTTCCTGAACTGGCTGCTGGAGACGGCTCAGGCTCACGAGGTGGACGCGATTATTGTGGCGGGCGACATTTTTGATACCGGATCGCCGCCGAGCTATGCGCGTGAGCTATACAACCGTTTTGTGGTCAACCTCCAGCAAACCGGTTGTCACCTGGTGATTGTCGCCGGAAATCATGACTCGGTGGCGACGCTGAATGAATCCCGCGATATTCTGGCGTTCCTCAATACCACCGTGGTGGCCAGCGCCGGGCACGCGCCGCAGATCCTGAAAAAACGCGACGGCACGCCGGGCGCGGTGCTGTGCCCAATCCCGTTTTTACGCCCGCGAGATATCGTGCAAAGCCAGGCGGGTCTGTCCGGCAGCGAAAAACAGCAGCATCTGTTGCAGGCCATCACCCGCTATTATCACCAGCAGCATACGGAAGCCTGCGCCCTGCGCGGCGATCAGGCCATTCCGATCATTGCCACCGGACACCTCACCACCGTCGGAGCCAGTAAGAGTGATGCGGTGCGCGAGATCTATATCGGTACGCTGGACGCGTTTCCGGCGCAAAACTTCCCCCCCGCCGACTACATTGCCCTCGGGCATATTCACCGGGCGCAGATCATCGGCGGCTGCGAGCATATCCGCTACTGCGGCTCGCCCATTTCGCTCAGTTTTGACGAAACGGGCAAAGCCAAATCCGTCCATCTGGTGAGCTTCACCGGGGGCAAACTCAGCGCCGTTGAGACGCTTGAGGTGCCGGTCACCCAGCCGCTGGCGGTGCTGAAAGGCGATCTGGCCGCCATTACCGCTCAGCTTGAGCAGTGGCGCGACGCAGCGCTTAATCCCCCCGTCTGGCTCGATATCGAAATCACCACCGACGACTACCTGTACGATATGCAGCGTAAAATTCAGACGCTGACGGAAGACCTTCCCGTGGAAGTACTGCTGGTACGCCGCAGCCGCGAGCAGCGCGAGAAAATACTGCTCAACGCCCAGCGTGAAACGCTTAGCGAACTTCGGGTTGAAGAGGTGTTCGCGCGGCGGCTTGCGCATGAAGAGGTGGACGAGGCCAGACGCACCAGGCTTAACGAGCTGTTTGCCCAGACCCTGCACTCCCTCCATGACGAGGACGAAAACGCATGAAAATTCTGAGCCTGCGTCTGAAAAATCTGAATTCGCTAAAGGGTGAGTGGAAAATTGATTTCACCGCGGAGCCGTTCGCCAGCAACGGGCTGTTTGCCATCACCGGCGCAACCGGCGCGGGTAAAACCACGCTGCTGGATGCCATCTGCCTGGCGCTGTACCACGAAACGCCGCGTCTTAATAAGGTCTCTCAGGCGCAAAACGACCTGATGACGCGCGATACCGCCGAATGCCTGGCGGAAGTGGAATTTGAGGTCAAAGGCGTTGCTTATCGCGCTTTCTGGAGCCAGAACCGCGCCCGCAACCAGCCGGACGGGAACTTACAGGCACCGCGCGTAGAGCTGGCCCGCTGCGAAGACGGCAAAATTCTGGCCGACAAAGTCACGGATAAGCTGGAACAAACCGCCGCACTCACCGGGCTGGACTATGGTCGCTTTACCCGCTCGATGTTGCTCTCGCAGGGGCAGTTTGCCGCCTTCCTGAATGCTAAACCGAGCGATCGCGCTGAGCTGCTGGAGGAACTGACCGGCACGGAAATTTACGGCCAGATTTCCGCCATGGTTTTTGAAAAACACAAAGCGGCACGTAACGCGCTGGAGATGTGCGAAGCGCAGGCCGCAGGGGTTGTGCTGCTGAGCGAGGAACAGCAGCAGCACTTGCAGCAAAGTTTGCAGGCACTTACTGACGAAGAGAAAATCCTGCTGGCACAGCAGCAGAGCCAACAGAAAGATTTTCAGTGGCTTACGCGTAACGACGAACTGATACGTGAGCAGCAGCGCGCAGCCGCTTCGCAGCAGCAGGCGCAACAGGCTCTGACGGACGCCGCGCCGCAACTGGCTAAGCTCCAGCTGGCGCAGCCCGCCGCCCAGCTACGTCCGCTATGGCAGCACCAGCAGGAGCAGACCGCCCGCCTGTCGCAAACCGCAGAGCGAATTGTCGAAGTAAATACTCGCTTACTCGACAGAGCGGCACAGCGCGCGCGTATCCGCAACGGTGCGCAGCGCAACCGTGAACAGTTGCAGACAGAGCACACGGCGCTGACGCAGTGGCTAACCGAACACGATCGTTTCCGTCAGTGGGGACAGGAAATTGCCGGCTGGCGGGCGCATTTTACGCAGCTGAATCGCGATAAAAATCAGCTTGTTGCCCAGGCAGTGCGCATGGCTGAGCTTCGTCAGAAGCTGGCTGAGATGCCGGAGAGTACGCTGACGCTGACGGCTGAGGATCTCGCGACGGCAATGGAGCAACAGGCACAATCGCGGGCGCTCCGCCAGCGTCTGACTGCACTTCACGCTCGCTATCAGCCGCTGCAAAAACGACTGCGCCAGAATGCGGAAAGCGTGCAGAAAGCGCAGGCTGAGCAGGGTAAGCTCAATGAAACGCTGATCCTGCGGCGTCAGCAGTTCAAAGAAAAAAATCAGCACTATGCCGACCTGAAAGCGCTCTGTGAGCGTGAGGCGACAATCAAGGATCTTGAGAATTATCGTGCTCAGCTGGAAGCGGGTAAGCCTTGCCCGCTCTGCGGTTCACGCGAACACCCGGCAGTTGTGCAGTATCAGGCGCTTGAACTGACTGATAATCAGCGCCGCCGCGACGCGCTGGAGAAAGAGGTTGCTGCGCTAAAAGAGGAAGGATTGCTGGTACTCGGGCAGGTGAATGCGCTGACCCAACAGATCCAGCGCGAGACTGAGGAAGCACAGGCTCTCTCTCAGGAAGAGCAAGCACTCACTAAAGAGTGGCTGGAGGTCTGCACCTCCCTGAACATAGCGCTGAATATTCAGGATGATATAGCACTCTGGATGAGCGCACAGGAGCAGTATGAACGCCAGCTGTATCAGCTCAGCCAGCGTCTGACGCTGCAAAACCAGCTCATTGAACAGGAAGGTCAGGCGCGCCAGTACCAGCAGCAGCTGACGGCGACGCGTCAGGCGCTGGCGGCCTCGCTAGAGTCGCTGTCGCTTAGCGTGCCCGATGAAGGGGCCGAAAGCGCCTGGCTGAGCGCGCGCGAAAGCGAATATACACTGTGGCAGGAAAAACAGGCCCAGCACGGTACGATTCAGGAACGTATTAACGCCCTGATGCCAATCCTGGAGACGCTGCCGGTTACCGATGATACAGAAGCCGACGCGGTTATACCTGAGAACTGGCGCGGCATCCACGACGAATGCGTGTCGCTGCAAAGCCAGCTCACCACCCTCCAGCAGCAGGAGACGCTTGAGCGTGAACGGCTCCAGCAATCACAGGCTCAGTTCAACGCCGCGCTTACCGCGAGCTGCTTTGCCGATCGGGAGGCATTTCTCTCCGCCCTGCTGGATGAAGCGTCGATCCGCCAGCTTGAACAGCAAAAGCAGACGTTGGAAAACCAGCTCCAGCAGACCACGGCGCTTTCGGTGCAGGCAAGCCAGCAGCTTCAGGCGCATCAGGCACAGCGCCCCGAGGGGCTGGAAACCGATGCCGCAACGCTTCAGGCGCAGTTACATCAGCTGGCGCAACAGCTTCGGGACAACACCACGCATCAGGGGGAGATCCGCCAGCAGCTCAAACAGGACGCCGATAACCGTCTGCACCAGCAGGCGCTTATGCAGCAGATTGAGGAGGCGGCGCGTCAGGCCGATGACTGGGGCTATCTCAATGCGCTGATAGGCTCCAGCACCGGCGATAAATTCCGTAAATTCGCCCAGGGGCTAACGCTGGATAATCTGGTGTGGCTTGCCAACCAGCAGCTCAACCGTCTGCATGGCCGCTATCTGCTTCAGCGTAAAGCCAGCGACGCGCTGGAGCTGGAAGTGGTCGATACCTGGCAGGCCGATGCGATACGCGATACCCGTACCCTTTCCGGCGGGGAGAGTTTCCTGGTCAGTCTGGCGCTGGCTTTAGCGCTTTCCGATCTGGTCAGTCACAAAACGCGCATTGATTCGCTGTTCCTGGATGAAGGGTTCGGCACGCTCGACAGTGAAACGCTGGACACCGCGCTGGATGCGCTCGACGCACTGAACGCCACCGGGAAAACCATCGGCGTGATCAGCCACGTTGAGGCGATGAAAGAGCGTATTCCGGTGCAGATCAAGGTGAAGAAGATCAACGGGCTGGGGTATAGCAGGCTGGACAGGGAGTTTGCGGTGAATTGAATGGGGGACGGTGCGGTCTGATGCCCTCACCCTGGCCCTCTCCCTGGCCCTCTCCCTGTGGGAGAGGGTACAAACATCAAAAACGGCAACGCAAGTTACCGTTTTGCGTTTATTCCGGCCACAGCCACGCCGCGCCTCGCACGCCGCTGGAGTCACCGTGGACGGCTTTGCGGATCGGTGTTTCGCACTCTCCGCCAAATACCCACTGTTTCACCAGCGTTGGCACCGTGGCGTAAAGTCGGTCGACGTTGCTCATGCCGCCGCCCAGCACAATCACGTCCGGATCGAGGATATTGATCACATGCGCCAGTGACTTAGCCAGCCGCATTTCGTAGCGGCTGAGCGCCAGTTCAGCCACCGGATCCTGCTCCTCAACCAGACGCATAATCTCGTTACCTTTCAGCGGCTGGCCGCTCAGACGATGATAATCGGTGGCAAACCCCGTACCGGAGATAAAGGTCTCTATACAGCCCTGCTTGCCACAGTAGCACGGCACTTCGGCGCGGTATTTGAGTTCATCTTCATCCATCCACGGCAGCGGGTTGTGCCCCCACTCGCCCGCGGTGCCGTTGCCGCCAATATGCGAGCGCCCTCCGAAGGCCACGCCC
>NZ_QFRV01000093.1:0-14014 GCF_004136805.1 Enterobacter cloacae complex sp. GF14B | reverse complement strand
GGTTCAGGACGGCACGCTGCCCGGCCAGGAGCAGTGGCGCTGGGATGCAGCCGGTAACCCGCTTGAAGGCTCTGCTGAGAAGGTCACGCACAACCGCCTGACGCAGCTGAACGGCATTCGCTGGCGCTATGACATCCACGGCCGTACCGTGGAGAAGGATAACGGCCAGACCCGCTGGCACTACCGCTATGACGGCGAGCATCGCCTGACAGAGGTCATCAGCCAGCCAAGGGACCGCAACAGGCCGCAGACGCTGGTCAGCTTCCGCTACGATCCGCTCGGGCGACGCATCAGCAAAACGCGCCGCCAGATGCTGGGCGGCCAGCCAACCGGTAAGCCAGTCACCACGCGGTTTGTCTGGGAAGGGTTCCGGCTGTTGCAGGAAGTGCACGGGGATGTGCCGCTGACCTACGTCTACAGCGATCAGGACAGCTACGATCCGCTGGCGCGTATCGACGGGGTTGATGCCCCGGAAATCTTCTGGTTCCACTGTCAGCCGAACGGCACGCCGGAACGGATGACGGATAGCGAAGGACAGGTGCGCTGGGAAGGGGTGAACAGCGCCTGGGGCAAGCTGCTGCGGGAAAGCGAGACGCAGGTATCAGGATATTCTCAGAACCTGCGCATGCAGGGGCAATACCTGGATCGTGAGACAGGGCTGCACTACAATCTGTTCCGGTATTATGACCCGGACTGCGGAAGGTTTACGCAGCAGGACCCGATAGGGCTGGCGGGGGGGATAAACCTTTACCAGTATGCGCCGAATGCGCTGGGGTGGGTGGATCCGTGGGGGCTATCTAATAGCGGTATATTAGATAAAGCTATGGCTGGTAAAGTTGGTGATAGACTTTCTGCTCACCATGTTATACCCGTTGAGGTGTGGAAAGAGAACCAATCATTCTTCAATAATATTGGTATCGGAAAAGACATGAACTCTGCATTTAATGGTATTCATGTTCCAGGTAGTGCATCAGCGATGAAACAAGATGCAGGGAAAGGTATGGATGTTTTCCATAGTAGTAATCATCATAACTATAGTGACATTGTCCGTCAGCGCATTGCTCGTGTTGAGCAACGATATAATTCTGGAAGATTGGATGCTAAAGGGGCGAGGATAGCTATAAGGCGGATCCAGATTGATATGAAGAATAAAATTTGGATGGGACATGTTCCCACAACAAAATGCAGGAGAATGAATTAATGTCCTATTATGTGATCATGAATGACTTTGAATCATCACTCATGCCAAGAAATTTACAGGGCATGGTTGATGAAAGATTACAGATCAATGAAAACTGGGAAATAGAAGGCTCTGCATTTTCCTTCCCTTATCGAATAACAGACGATGCATGCCCAGACCGTATTTATTTGTTGTGCAATAAAAATGTTGGGGCTTTGAAATTTGACTATTATAAAAAAGACTTTGGACACTTGATGGATAAGTCTTTATTTTCAATTTTTGAAAATTATAAGCACAATGTTTTTTTTGGCCGAGATATAACACCAGTTTCGATTGGGAATGGTCAAGTTCTTCGGGGTGATTTTAAATATGTATATTTTCCAGGCGGCGATGTTATAGATGAGGATAAATCTATTCTCGAAGAGGATAAGTTCGGAGATATCATACCTTTTAAAATTGAATTCAATGATGATGCGCTTGAATATGATATACTTTCGTTGAACGACACATTGTTAGGTGGTTTTATTATTGTTAAACAAGAGGTCAAGGAAGTTATAGAAAGTAAAGGCTTCCGGGGGTTGAAACTTGTTCCACTGGAAAATGCTTTAGACGTTTTCTGTGAAGATTATTTCTACGAAATAGACTCAAATCGTAAAAGAAAGGGCAACAAACTACCTTAATATTGAAGGGTGTCGTGCCATTATTGATTCTTTGTTTTTCTTTTTTAATGGCGCGAAGAAGTTCTTTGGATTATGGGTACATTTTTCAACTATGGGTCATAGTAATTTTAAGAGTAGCCAATAATGTTAACTCTTAAAGAGGAATAATGCATATAAAAAATACTATCCAAGACTTTGTTAACAAATTCAAAATGAATGATTTAAATATGGGAGAGATAGTCTATACAGACGATGAGAATGAAATTTCTTTTCCTGTAAATTTAAATGGTGAAATTCGATTTTTTTATAGCCATTTGATTTTAAATGACCACCCAACATTTGATGGTGCCTTCTTTATACAGATTGTTGAGTCCCAAGAGCTAAAAGAAATGTTATCAGGCTGGAGAGTTCAAAATGATACGGCTTGGCACGATGATTATGTAATCTTTGCTGAAAGAAATGGAGATGTTCTTTTTTGTGATATCAAAAATATAACCTCTCCAGTTTATGGTAGTATCCAAAAAAGAAATTTCATAATTTCCAGTTCCTTAGCTGACTTTTTGGATTCTTTTTGTTCTGCCATTGAGATAGAACAAAGTAAATATGATGGTGATGTTACAGCTGATGATTTTAATTTTAGAGAGGACTTTCTGAAAGATATCGATTTAATGCTAAAAAACAAGCTAAAGGATGTTGAGGCAGAAGGCTTTAAGCAATTCTTTTTTGACTAGGTTAATAATAAAAACTAACACTTTTAGAACCCTCCTTGCTTCTGACAACATTTTTCGCTTAAATCCACTTTTATATAGGCAAGGAGGTCTCTTTTCGATTGATAATGAATAAAAATATGAAAAACGGTTTCGATAAATTTGATGAAAAAGTTACATCTCTTGTACAAAAAGGAAACGAGTTTCACGGCAACCAAAAATACGCCGAGGCTTTAGAGCAATACCAAAAAGCCTGGCAAGCTCTTCCTGAACCAAAGCTCGAATCTGAATTTGCCAACTGGATCTCTGCCTGCATGTACAGCGCATATTTTGATCTCGCGGATTACGCTGAGGCAAAGAAATGGGGAGAGACGACATTACGGACACGTGGATCGGATATAGACACTGCACCCTTAATCGATCTCGGCATGGTCTGTTATGAGTTGAATCAATTCGAGGAAGCGTATAAATATTTTAACGATGCTTATAACTACGGCAAAGAGCGTGCGTTTCAGGATAGACCTAAAAAATATCTAGAGTTCTATCTGCGCAAGAGGGGATAAGTTCGTTACGCAATAAAAAAATCCACGCCAAAGCGTGGATTTTTTTCATTCAAAACAAATCAAACGTTAAACAGGAAGTTCATCACATCGCCATCTTTAACGATGTAATCTTTCCCTTCCGCACGCATCTTGCCTGCTTCTTTCGCGCCTTGCTCACCCTTGTAGGTGATGAAGTCTTCAAACGCGATAGTCTGCGCACGAATAAAGCCTTTCTCGAAGTCGGTATGGATCTTACCGGCCGCCTGAGGCGCAGTCGCACCCACAGGGATGGTCCACGCACGCACTTCCTTCACGCCAGCGGTGAAGTAGGTCTGCAGGTTCAGCAGCTCATAGCCTGCGCGGATCACGCGGTTCAGGCCCGGCTCTTCCAGACCCAGCTCGGCCATGAACTCTTCACGGTCGGCGTCGTCCAGCTCTGCAATATCAGATTCAACGGCAGCGCAAACCGCAACCACTACAGAACCTTCAGCCGCGGCAATTTCACGCACTTTGTCCAGATACGGGTTGTTCTCGAAACCGTCTTCGTTAACGTTGGCGATGTACATGGTTGGCTTCAGGGTCAGGAAACTCAGGTATTTGATCGCCGCTTTGTCTTCGTCAGTCAGGTTTTTCAGCGCGCGCAGCATGCCGGCATTTTCCAGCTGTGGCAGACATTTTTCCAGCGCAGCCAGTTCCGCTTTCGCGTCCTTGTCGCCGCCTTTGGCTTTCTTCTGCACGCGGTGAATGGCGCGCTCGCAGGTGTCGAGGTCAGAGAGGGCCAGCTCGGTGTTGATGACGTCGATGTCGTCAGCCGGATCCACTTTGTTGTTTACGTGAATGATATTGTCGTTCTCGAAGCAGCGCACAACGTGGCCGATCGCTTCGGTTTCACGGATGTTGGTCAGGAACTGGTTGCCCAGGCCTTCACCTTTGGAAGCGCCTTTTACCAGGCCCGCGATGTCCACGAACTCCATGGTGGTTGGCAGAATGCGCTGCGGCTTCACGATTTCCGCGAGCTGGTCCAGACGCGGATCGGGCATAGGAACAACACCGGTGTTCGGCTCGATGGTACAGAACGGGAAGTTCGCCGCTTCAATACCTGCTTTGGTGAGCGCGTTGAACAGGGTGGATTTGCCCACGTTTGGCAGACCGACGATACCGCATTTGAATCCCATTTCTAAATCACCTTAATCTCTTGATAATCAATCCGTTAACGATAACCGATTGAAGAAAAGTAAATAACTACGCCTATTATACACGTAACCCACGTGCCGCGCGGTAAAAATGCCGCAGGGCCTTGTTTATTGCGCTTTGAAAGCGTGCAGTCGATTGGTGGCTTTCGTCAGGCCGTCCTGAAGCCAAATCTCGGTGCAGCGGGCCGCTTCGTCTACCGCTTCGTCAATCAGCTTCTGCTCAGAAACCGGGGGTTTACCCAGTACGAAACCAACAACTTTGTTTTTATCGCCCGGATGGCCGATTCCCACGCGCAAACGGTGGAAATTAGGGTTATTACCCAGTTTGCTGATGATGTCTTTAAGGCCGTTGTGGCCGCCATGACCGCCGCCCAGTTTGAACTTCGCCACCCCTGGCGGCAGGTCCAGTTCGTCGTGGGCCACCAGGATCTCATCCGGATTGATGCGATAAAACGTTGCCATAGCTGCCACGGCTTTGCCGCTCAGGTTCATAAAGGTGGTTGGCACCAGCAACCGCACGTCAGCACCCGCAAGATTGATGCGTGAGGTATACCCGTAAAACTTGGGTTCTTCACGAAGGGGAGCGCGCAAACGCTCCGCCAGCAGATCAACATACCAGGCACCGGCGTTATGGCGGGTAGCAGCATACTCTGCGCCCGGATTGGCGAGGCCGACAATCAGTTTAATCGTCACGATTTACTTCCTAATGGGTTCCAGATCTGGCGCGTAGTTTACTGTCTGACGCGCCGCTTGACAAAGTTCTGCCTGCTGTACACCGAAATGCGAATAATTTCTTCTTTGAACAATTAGAATTTCAAGCTGTTCAATGTCTTATTTGTAAATTTTTGTCCGGGAGTTATCAGTAAATGTGATCATTCACGCAACTCATATAAGAGGCGTTGTCTATACTTTACACACAAGGAGAAGGGGCTTTTCCCCTGACAACCCAAAGTTCCGGAGGTGACATATGAAACGCAAAAACGCTTCAATGCTCGGTAACGTGCTAATGGGGTTGGGACTGTTCGTGATGGTCGCCGGTGTCGGTTATTCAATCTTAAACCAATTACCGCAGCTTGACCTCCCACAATACTTTGCGCATGGCGCGGTGCTGAGTATCTTCCTCGGTGCGGTACTGTGGCTCGCCGGGGCGCGCGTGAGCGGACATGAGGAAGTCTGCGATAAATACTGGTGGGTGCGTCATTACGATAAACGATGCCGCCGCGACCAGCGCAAGCATAGCTAGTGCCCCATAAAGAACACCGAAACGACTTCATCTGAAGTCGTTTTTTTTTGCATGACGCATTGACCCTCACGTAACGTAAGGCTTCAGAGTAACGACACTGGCAGAACAAAAGGAGCCGTTATGTTGATACAGGTGGGAGAACTGGCGAAACGTGCCGGGATCACCGTGCGGACTTTGCATCACTACGAGCAAACAGGGCTGTTGTTACCTTCTGCCAGAAGCGCGGCAGGCTACCGGCTTTATAACCTGGCGGATGTGCAGCGTCTGCATATGATCCAGACGCTGGCAAAAGCCGGGCTGGAGCTTGCCGAAATCAGGGATTTTCTGAAACAGCGTTCGCTGTCATTAGCCGAATTACTCGACGGGCAAATCACTCTGCTGGACAAGCAACTGCGTAGCATCCATACGCTGCGCAACCGGCTGGTGGAATTGCGTACCGGGCTGACCGACGATGCGACGCCGGATCTGGAATCCTGGCTACAGACTCTGGAGTTAATGAATATGTACGATCGCTGGTTTAGCAAAGAAGAGTTGCAGCAACTGCCGTTTGCGGTAGAGAAAGAGGCGCTGGCGGATATCTGGTCGGGGCTGGTGAGGGAGGTTAAACACTTGCTGGAACAGAACGTCAGCGTCACGGACGCGCGGGCGACCGATTTGGCTTCACGGTGGATGGAACGCCTGGAGCAGGATACCGCAGGCAAACCGGAATTTTTGACCCGTCTGAACGAGATGCACAGCGTGGAGCCGCAGATGCAGGCGCAAACCGGCATTACGCCGGAGATAACTGATTACATCACGCGGGCGTTTGCCGAATCAAAGCTCAGCATCTGGGAGAAATATCTCACTGCCGAAGAGATGGCCTTTACCCGGGCGCACTACTTTGACCGGATGATGGAGTGGCCGCCGCTGGTGGCGAAGCTGCATCAGGCGCAGCGAGATAATCTCAGTCCCGCTTCTGACGATGCGCAAAAGCTGGCAGAAAAGTGGCTGGTTTTATTCCAGTCCTATGCGGGAACAAACCCGCAGACCCAGCAAAAATTTCGCCTCGCCATGCAGCAGGAGCCGCATCTGATGAAAGGCACGTGGATGACGCCTGCCGTGCTTGAATGGCTCCAGCAGGCGATCGGGGTGATGATGCAAAGACGCGTCTCTGCATCAGATGACTCACAGATCCGCTAATGCAGCTTCACGGTTAGGGTAGAAGGACAATCGGCCAGGGATCGGCTGCACGCCTGCGCGCGCCATGGTGCGCAGGGGCTGGAATTCGAGGTTACTTATCCGCAGCTCGCAGCCTTCCGGCAGGCGGGCAACAAAGCGCTGGAAGGCATCCAGACCGCCGGCATCCAGCACCGGGACGGCATCCCACTTCAGCACCACAATCCGTTTGCCCGCGATGCGGGATTCCAGATCGCTGAACAAACCTTCCGCTGCGGCGAAGAACAGCGGACCAATCACGCGCAGCACCAGCACATCGTCAGGCACCTCAACGTTAACCGGGGAGAGACGCGTCATCTGCGCGATGCGGCGCATAAACAGCAGCGAGGCCAGCACTATGCCGACGCTGATAGCGATAACCATATCGAACAGCACGGTCAGCGACATGCAGATCAGCATCACGATAATGTCGTCTTTCGGCGCGCGGCGCAGCAGGTTAACCACCTTATGCGCCTCACTCATGTTCCAGGCCACCATCAGCAGCAACGCAGCCATGGCAGAGAGCGGAAGCCATGAAAGCAGCGGGGCAAGGATCAGCAGCGCCATGATCACCAGCAGGGAGTGAATGACCGCCGAAACCGGTGATGTCGCGCCCGCACGTACGTTCGCGGCGGAACGGGCAATCGCAGCCGTAGCCGTAATACCGCCGAAGAACGGTGCAACGATGTTCCCTAAGCCCTGGCCGACCAGCTCGCTATTGGCTTTATGCTTAGTGCCGGTCATGCCGTCGAGCACAACGGCGCACAGTAGAGATTCAATCGCGCCCAGCATTGCCATGGAGAATGCAGCGGGCAGCAGAGCGCGAAGGGAATCCCAGCTCAGGGTGAAGCTGGAGCCCGGCATGTCCCACGGCAGAACCAGCTGCGGCAGCAGCTGCGGAATGCCGCTGCCCTGTGAGCCGTCCGCCAGAACATAGTGGAACTGGGAGCCAATGGTGGCGACCTGTCCACCGAGCAGGTTGACGACGCCCATCACCGCGCAGCCCAGCAGCAGAGCGGGCAGATGCCCCGGGAGACGAATGCCTAAGCGAGGCCAGACGATAAGTGTGCCGAGGGTAACGATGCCAATGGCCGCATCGCCCAGGTTGGCCGTCGGCAACGCCATAAACAGCGCGCCCACTTTCTGTAAATAGTGCTCCGGAACATGGGCCATTTGCAGGCCGAGGAAATCCTTGATCTGCATGGTCCCGATGGTAATCCCAATCCCCGAGGTGAACCCCAGCGTTACGGAAAGGGGGATGTACTCAATCAGCCGCCCAAAGCGGGCCAGACCAAACAGAATCAAAAAGACGCCGGACATCAGGGTGGCAACCAGCAGGCCTGCCAGACCAAACTGTTGGGAAACCGGGTAGAGGATCACCACAAAGGCGGCCGTCGGGCCGGAGACGCTGAAGCGGGACCCGCCCGTCAGCGCAATCACAATCCCCGCAACGGCCGAGGTGTACAGCCCGTACTGCGGCGCGACGCCGCTACCAATCGCCAGCGCCATCGCCAGCGGGATGGCAATAATCCCGACGGTGATCCCGGCTATCAGGTCACGAACAAAGCGTGACGACGTGTATTTCTCTTTCCAGCAGGCGTCGATGAGGGCGCGAAAGGGCAGAACATGTGAGGAGGTTACTTTTTTCACAATTATCTATCATCCGTGTGCGCATCATCTGTCATATGAATGGCAGGTGAAGGAGGCATAAGTCATACAAATAAATACTATAAACAAAAAAACCCGCCGCAGCGGGTTTTTTGGCCGTGTTCGATCAGTGTTCGAACATTGCAGAGATGGATTCTTCGTTGCTGATACGACGAATCGCTTCGGCCAGCATCCCGGACAGAGTCAACGTACGCACGTTTGGCAGCGCTTTGATCTCGTCGCTCAGTGGGATGGTATCGCACACCACAACTTCATCAATGACGGAGTTACGGAGGTTGTTTACCGCATTGCCGGAGAAGATCGGGTGAGTGGCGTAAGCGAATACGCGTTTCGCACCACGCTCTTTCAGCGCTTCAGCGGCTTTACACAGTGTACCGCCGGTATCGATCATGTCGTCCACCAACACGCAGTCACGGCCAGCAACGTCACCGATGATGTGCATCACCTGAGAAACGTTAGCGCGCGGACGGCGTTTGTCGATGATCGCCATGTCGGTATCGTTCAGCAGCTTTGCGATAGCACGAGCACGTACCACGCCGCCGATGTCCGGAGAAACCACAATCGGGTTGTCCAGATTCAGTTGCAGCATGTCTTCCAGCAGGATTGGGCTGCCGAATACGTTATCAACCGGCACGTCGAAGAAGCCCTGGATCTGCTCTGCGTGCAGGTCAACCGTCAGTACGCGGTCAACGCCGACGCTGGACAGGAAGTCAGCGACTACTTTAGCGGTGATTGGCACACGCGCGGAACGGACGCGACGGTCCTGACGTGCATAGCCAAAGTAAGGAATAACAGCAGTGATACGGCCAGCAGAAGCACGACGCAGCGCGTCGACCATAACAACCAATTCCATCAGGTTGTCATTCGTTGGAGCACAGGTGGACTGGATGATGAAAATATCACCACCGCGTACATTTTCATTAATTTGTACGCTGACTTCGCCGTCGCTAAAGCGACCTACAGCGGCGTCGCCGAGGGAAGTGTACAGGCGGTTGGCAATACGTTGTGCTAGTTCCGGGGTGGCGTTACCAGCAAAAAGCTTCATATCAGGCACGAGAAGAACCTCAGGCATGCGTCCAGTGGTGGATAGCGTTCGCCGCAAACTGCGGGGCCTAAGCAAACGCTATCCAGGCGGTGTATTAAAGAGCGCGATGCAACGTCTGGAACAGGGTGACGTTGTCACCGAAACTCAGTCTGCGCCAGAATGGCCTGCTGTAGGGGGGAGATGTTCATCCCGCGTGCTACAAAACCATGCAGCCAAACCGGCGCTTGCTCAAGCACCTGACGGGCGGCGGTTTCGGTGTCAAATTCAGCAAAGACACAGGCCCCTGTACCGGTCAGGCGCGACGGCGCGTATTCTAACAGCCAGGAAAGCACCGCATCAACCTCGCGAAAACGTTTTCTTGCGATATCCTCGCAATCGTTGCTGAATTCACAATTTAATAACGTTTTTATTGACCGTACCGGGGTATTTCTTTTCAGGTCAGGATCTTTAAAGATGACCGGGGTAGGAATGCTCACGCCAGGGTGAACGATCAGATACCATTTTTCCGGCGGATCGACCGGCGTGAGGATTTCACCGACACCTTCAGCGAACGCCGCGTGGCCGCGCACAAACACCGGTACATCGGCGCCCAGCGTCAATCCTAACGCTGCCAGTTCGTCCGTCGTCAGACCGCAGTACCAGAGGTGGTTAAGCGCCACCAGTACGGTCGCTGCGTTTGATGAACCGCCACCAAGACCGCCGCCCATTGGCAGGCGTTTGTCGATACGGATATCCGCACCGCTTCCCGCTGGCAGACGACCCGACGACGACGCCGTTTTCATCAGAAGGCGAGCAGCGCGCACGATCAGGTTATCCTCATGCGCCACGCCGTCGACCGGCGTCAGCAGGTGAATCTGCCCGTCCTGACGCGGTTCGATGGAGATCGTGTCGCCGTAATCGACAAACTGAAACAGCGTTTGCAGGGTGTGATAGCCGTCAGCGCGCTGCCCGGTAATGTAGAGAAACAGGTTCAGTTTTGCGGGAGAGGGCCAGTGGGTCATCATTTAACGATCCAGTTGTCCATTTTCAGCTTGATACGCTGGCTACCCTGCGTCAGCTCCATATTGGACGGCAGCGACGGTTGAGTCTTGCTGTCATACGCGCTGTACACCACTTTCCAGGTTTTACCGCCCTGGGTGTAGTTTACCTGGCTCAGACGGTATTGATCGTCGAGCGTGTAGTCGGTTGCGTCACCCGGCAAGCCAAGGATCCACTGACGCAGACTATTGAGCGGAATCGGCATCCCGGTCAGCTTGCCAATCATCTCTTCGGCATCTGTCGCGGTGTAGTGCTGGCCTTTGTTATCGGTAATCTGCGCTTCGCCAGGCTTTGCGTTCAGCTCCAGTTCGGTGCTGCCCAGCGGGTTCAGCAGCAGCAGGCGATAGTTGTCCTGACCCGTTTGCTGCCAGAAGAAGCGAGCGTAAACTTTTTGCTCGTCAGAGAGATAAGCAAATGCACCGCGGGTCTGATACTGGCTTAATTTCAGCACGTCCTGCTGGTGCTGGCGCCACTGCGGTGAGTCAGGGCTTTTGCCCGGGCCTTTCGGCTGATGAACGGAACAGGCGGTCAGAACCAGGGCCGCCAGAGGCAGCAGGCGAATCATTCGGGTCATAATGATGACAAATCCTTGAGATACGTTGCAGTTATAACTGTTAATGCTAGCGTTGAAGGGTGCCACCGTCTACGTTCAAATTATCTCAAAGCGTGGCGTAAGCTATTACTCCGAAAGGGGGCAGTCTCTTTTATTGATCTCGCGCATCCTGTATGATGCGTCCTGCTAACCTTATTAACGCTGGTACTACTCCCGCTCAACATGACCCTATTAGCACTCGGTATCAACCACAAAACGGCCCCGGTTTCACTGCGAGAACGCGTTACGTTTTCGCCGGATACGCTCGACCTGGCGCTGGACAGCCTGCTTGCACAGCCGATGGTGCAGGGTGGCGTGGTGCTGTCGACGTGCAACCGTACCGAGCTCTATTTAAGCGTGGAGGAGCAGGACAACCTGCACGAGGCGCTGATCCGCTGGCTATGTGACTACCACAACCTCAACGAAGAAGAGCTGCGCAACAGCCTGTACTGGCATCAGGATAACGATGCGGTCAGCCATCTGATGCGCGTGGCCAGCGGTCTGGATTCGCTGGTGCTGGGCGAGCCGCAGATCCTCGGCCAGGTGAAAAAAGCCTTCTCGGATTCCCAGAAAGGGCATCTGAAAGCCAGCGAACTTGAACGAATGTTCCAGAAGTCATTCTCCGTGGCGAAGCGTGTGCGAACCGAAACCGACATTGGCGCCAGTGCGGTTTCGGTTGCTTTCGCGGCCTGTACCCTTGCCCGTCAAATCTTCGAATCGCTGTCGACCGTCACCGTACTGCTGGTGGGGGCGGGCGAAACCATCGAGCTGGTGGCGCGCCATCTTCGCGAACACAAGGTGAAGAAGATGATCATCGCCAACCGCACCCGCGAACGTGCACAGGTGCTGGCAGATGAAGTGGGCGCTGAGGTGATTGCGTTGAGCGACATCGATGAACGTCTGAAAGAGGCGGACATTATTATCAGCTCTACCGCAAGCCCGCTGCCGATTATCGGGAAAGGGATGGTCGAGCGTGCGCTGAAATCCCGCCGCAATCAGCCGATGCTGCTGGTGGATATCGCCGTTCCGCGTGATGTCGAACCGGAAGTGGGCAAACTGGCGAACGCCTACCTGTACAGCGTGGATGACCTGCAAAGCATCATTTCGCACAACCTTGCCCAGCGTAAGGCGGCGGCTGTGCAGGCGGAAACCATCGTTGAACAGGAAACCAGCGAATTTATGGCCTGGCTGCGCGCGCAAAGCGTCAGCGAGACCATCCGCGAATACCGCGGTCAGGCGGAGCAGGTGCGTGATGACCTGACGGCCAAAGCGTTAGCGGCCCTTGAACAGGGCGGCGACGCGCAGGCGATTATGCAGGATCTGGCCTGGAAACTGACCAACCGCCTGATCCATGCCCCAACCAAATCTCTTCAGCAGGCTGCCCGTGACGGGGACGATGAACGCCTGACAATTCTGCGCAACAGCCTCGGGCTGGAATAGCGCCCTATACCCATTTTCTAAGACAAGGTGCATTTACGCCTATGAAGCCTTCTATCGTCGCTAAACTGGAAGCTCTGCACGAGCGCCATGAAGAAGTCCAGGCGCTGCTCGGCGATGCCGGGACCATTGCCGACCAGGAACGTTTTCGCGCGCTGTCGCGTGAATACGCGCAGTTAAGTGATGTTTCAAAATGCTTTACCGACTGGCGACAGGTCCAGGAAGATATCGAAACCGCGCAGATGATGCTCGACGATCCTGAGATGCGCGAGATGGCGCAGGAAGAGTTACAGGATGCGAAAGCGCGTTCAGAAGAGATGGAGCAGCAGCTTCAGGTGCTTCTGCTGCCGAAAGATCCGGACGATGAGCGTAACGCCTTTGTGGAAGTCCGCGCCGGTACCGGCGGCGACGAAGCGGCGCTGTTCGCCGGGGATCTGTTCCGTATGTACAGCCGTTATGCCGAATCCCGTCGCTGGCGCGTGGAGATCATGAGCGCCAACGAAGGCGAGCATGGCGGCTACAAAGAGGTTATCGCCAAAATCAGCGGTGACGGCGTGTACGGTCGACTGAAATTTGAATCCGGCGGTCACCGCGTGCAGCGCGTGCCTGCGACGGAATCGCAGGGGCGCATTCATACCTCGGCCTGTACGGTGGCGGTGATGCCGGAGCTGCCGGAAGCGGAACTGCCGGATATCAACCCGGCGGATCTGCGCATCGACACCTTCCGCTCTTCAGGGGCAGGTGGTCAGCACGTTAACACCACCGACTCCGCTATCCGTATTACTCACCTGCCCACCGGGATTGTGGTTGAGTGTCAGGATGAACGTTCCCAGCACAAGAACAAAGCTAAGGCGTTATCCGTGCTGGGCGCCCGTATCCACGCGGCGGAAATGGCGAAACGCCAGCAGGCGGAAGCCTCTACCCGCCGTAACCTGCTGGGCAGCGGCGACCGTAGCGATCGTAACCGCACCTATAACTTCCCGCAGGGGCGCGTAACCGACCACCGCATCAACCTGACGCTGTACCGTCTGGATGAGGCAATGGAAGGCAAGCTCGATATGCTGATTGAGCCTATCGTGCAGGAATACCAGGCCGACCAGCTGGCGGCACTGTCCGAGCAGGATTAATGGATTTTCAGCGCTGGTTACGCCATGCCGCCAGTGAGCTTTCCACAAGTGAAAGCCCGAAGCGCGACGCCGAAATTCTGCTTGAGCATGTGACGGGTAAAGCCCGCACGTATCTGCTGGCTTTCGGCGAAACCGCGCTGACCGCTGAACAGCAATCGCAGCTGGAGACGCTGCTTGCCCGCCGTAAAACCGGCGAGCCGGTGGCGCATCTGGTTGGCGAGCGCGAGTTCTGGTCCCTTCCACTGTACGTCTCAGCGGCCACGCTGATCCCGCGCCCGGACACCGAGTGTCTGGTGGAGCAGGCGCTGGCGCGGTTACCGGCGCAGTCGTGTCAGATCCTCGATCTCGGCACCGGCACCGGGGCGATTGCGCTGGCGCTTGCCAGCGAG
>NZ_QFRV01000092.1:0-14233 GCF_004136805.1 Enterobacter cloacae complex sp. GF14B | reverse complement strand
GGTGCCGATCAACTGCGACACGCCGCCGCCGAACTCATGAATGCGCACGCTCAGCTCCTGGCTGCCGGTACCGGAGGCGCCAACGATGCCAATCGTCCCGCGACGCACCGCGTTGGCGAAGCACAGCCCCGCGCCGTTGATAATGGCGGTGCCGCAGTCTGGCCCCATCATCAGCAGACCCTTTTCATGCGCCAGCTGCTTCAGCGCCAGCTCGTCGTCGAGCGATACGTTATCGGAGAACAGCATCACGTTAAGATCGTTTTCCAGCGCCTGACGCGCTTCCCGGGCGGCGAAGGTGCCGTTGACGGAAATCACCGCCAGGTTGCTGTCCGGACGATGAGTTTTGGCGCTGGCAATCGACGCGTAGCGTGCTTCATGGGAGCCCGTGCGCTCTTTACGCGTGAACAGCGCTTCAATGGAGGCCAGGGTTTCATCATTTGCCGCGTCGCCTTTAATCACGATCATCAGGTCGCCATTTTTCGCGTCCGCTAATTCCGGCGTTAATAGCCCGAGGTTTTTTAATACGCCTTTGTTCATTTCCGTCGCCATCGCCACAAACGCCTGCTCGACGCCCGGCAATTTATTGGCTTTGGTGGAAACCGACATTAAGGAAACCGAATCGAAATACGTATTCTTTTTTATGACGATTTTGGTTGGCATTATTTTCACCTGTTTAAGATAAAAGGGGGCCGCCGTCGTGCTAAATGCACGTCGGTAACAATGCGTTTTTTCAGTAACGGCCAGCCAGGGGAAGGCTGACCGAATGCGCTACGCGCCTGCCGCCAGCAGCAGGTCTGCGATCGCGTTGAAGCCTTTTTCCCGCGCCAGTTCGAGCGGGGTTTTGCCGTATTTATCGGTCATGTGCGGGTTCGCGCCGTGATCCAGCAGCAGCTTCACAATTTCCTGCTGCTTTGCGCCGCCGTCGTTTAATACGATGGCCTCCAGCAACGGCGTCCAGCCGACAAAATTGGTGTGGTTGACGTTGATGTCGGTTTTTTCCAGCAGCTCACGCACGATTTCAACGTGCCCTTTTTCACTGGCAGGGGTAATGCCCACGCCGCCAAAGCGCGTCAGACGGTCGAGATCCGGATCCGCCGGAAGGACAATGCGCAGCAGGGTTAAATCATTGGTCAGGCAGCTGATCAGGAAGGGGTTAAAACAGGTCTGGTCCTGTTTATCAATATCCGCCCCGGCGGCAATTAAAAATTCCACACAGGCGTAATGCTTTTTCAGGCTGGCAATAATAATGGCGGTTCTTTTCTGGCGGTTGGTTACGTTAATATCCACGCCTTTTTCCAGGCAGGCTTTTAGCGCGTCGATATTGCCCTCTTCTGCCGCCAGCAGAAATTCTGTAACCAGTGCAGTTGCAGACATATTCAGACTCCCTATGTTTCACTTCTGATGGCCTGAGAATAGCAACAGCCTGGTCATAAAAGAATCCGCTTAAAAATCATTCATCGACACGCAATTCATTGTTGAGTTAAATTCAACGGTCCGGGAGAAACGTGCGTCTGTGCAACCTTTTTCTTATGTTTTACCGCTTTTACACACTTCAGGCTGCATTATCCTTATGGCTGAAAAAGCCTTACACAGCGCGGCCCTACGTAAAAATACAGAACTGTGACCAACATCAACTATGATGTAACGCCAGTGTTAAAATATGTTCAAAACTGATGGTCACCAGGAGCCATAATATGAATTCCATCTTTACCGAAGAGAATTTGCTGGCCTTCACCACCGCGGCACGTTTTGGCAGTTTTAGCAAAGCGGCTGCCGAGCTGGGCGTAACCACCTCGGCCATCAGTTACACCATCAAACGCATGGAGACCGGCCTGGACGTGGTGCTGTTTGTACGCAACACGCGCAGCATTGAGCTGACCGAATCCGGTTTTTATTTTTATCGTAAAGCGACCGACCTGCTGAATGACTTTCATGCCATCAAGCGCGGGATTGATACCATTTCTCAGGGCATTGAGACGCGGGTGCGCATCTGCATAAATCAGCTTTTGTATACGCCACGCCATACCGCGCGTTTGCTCCAGGTGCTGAAAAAACAGTTTCCCACCTGCCAGATCACGGTGACAACCGAGGTGTATAACGGCGTCTGGGATTCCATCATTAATAATCAGGCCAATATCGCCATTGGCGCGCCGGATACGCTGCTGGACGGCGGCGGCATTGATTATACCGAGATAGGAGCGATCCGTTGGGTATTTGCCATCGCGCCCACGCATCCGCTGGCGTTCGCCCCGGAGCCCATCTCCGAAAGTCAGCTGCGTCTGTATCCCAATATCATGGTCGAGGATACCGCGCATACCATCAATAAGAAGGTGGGCTGGCTGCTTCACGGTCAGGAGGCGATTCTGGTGCCGGACTTCAACACGAAATGCCAGTGTCAGATCCTGGGGGAAGGTATTGGATTTTTACCGGAATACATGACGCGTGAGGCGGTGGAGGATGGGCTGCTGGTAACGCGGCGAATCAATAATCCGCGCCAGGATTCGCGCATGCTGCTCGCCACGCAGCATGCGGCGACCGGTCAGGTCACGCGCTGGATAAAACAGCAATTTGGCCCCGAAGGCGTGCTGACCCGGATCTACAGTGACTTACTGTGGCGTACCTAGCTCTTCGTCTGAACCCAAAATGCGTGGATAAGACCGGGGAAGTAGCCCAGGATGGTCAGAAGGATATTCAGAATAAACGCCCAGCCCAGCCCCTTGCCAAGCAGCACGCCCAGCGGCGGGAGAATAATCGTAAAAACAACGCGCCAAAAACCCATAAATAACTCCGTGCAAGCTAACCAATTGAAAATTATAAAAGACACTTCTCTAAGCGTAGCCAGTTTACGGGTAACTGCCATTCGTCTCTCGCGCTTTTACCTGCCTTTACCCTCTTTACACTGGCTTAAACCCGGCCTTAAATGCTCTACTGTTCTGAAATTGACCGTAAGGAAACATAATGTCTCTTCCTCTTATTTCGCCGCAGCAGGCAAACGCGCTTATTACTGAAGGCGCCAAACTTATCGATATTCGCGACCCCGACGAGTATGCCCGCGAGCATATTCCGGCGGCGCACTCCATTCCGCTGGATTCGTTACCCGGCGGGCTTAACGCGGCGCCGGGAGAAACGGTGATTTTCCACTGTCAGTCCGGCGCACGAACCTCAAACAATGCTGCTCGTCTGGCGCAGGCAGCATCCCCTGCGAACGCCTGTGTGGTTGAGGGAGGCATTCAGGGCTGGAAACAGGCCGGGCTGCTGACCGTTGAAGATCGATCGCAGCCGCTTCCGCTGATGCGTCAGGTGCAGATCGCTGCCGGGCTGCTGATCCTCTGCGGCGTGGTGTTGGGTTACAGCGTCTCCAGCGGTTTTTTCCTGCTGAGCGGTTTTGTGGGCGTCGGGCTGCTGTTCGCCGGAGTGACAGGTTTTTGCGGTATGGCGCGACTTCTGAAAGTGATGCCGTGGAACCGACGTACCTGATAAGGAGTATCTGAAAGATTAGGCTGTACCCCGTCCCGGACGTGGGCTATGGTGAAGATCATGACAATGATGAGGAGGTGCTATGTTTTCTGTCGGTGATTATGTCCAACCGCGTCAGGGCGGTCCGAAACTGAAAGTGCTCGAAGTGAATGGTGAAAACATTGTGGCCGTGCAGGCCAGCGATGAGCAGGGCGAGAAATATCACCTGAAAGCGGCGGACGTAGTTCTGTACTCCGAAGAAGGTGACTTTGGCGTCTGCTAAGTCAATAATCGGGCGGAATACACCGCCCGAATAATCATCAGATCAGGAAATCGTCCAGCGATTTACCGTTTGCCAGTGCGGTCGCAATTGGCTTTGGCGTACGTCCCTGACCGGTCCAGGTTTTTTCTTCACCGTTCGCGTCAATAAAACGATATTTCGCCGCACGCGCTTTACGTTTTTTCGTCGGCTGACCCGCCTGCGCCAGGTCACTGCCTAACAGATCGCTCGGAGAAATACCGTCAGCTTTCATCAGTTCCAGCAGAGCATTAATTTTATCCTGCTGTTCAGCGCGTTGACGCTCTAATTCAGCCTGCTCGCTGCGTTTTTCTTCAGTGACAATCCGGAATTTTTCCAGCACTTCTTCCAGAACATCCATGGATAATTCACGTGCCAGCGCCCGGAGGGTACGAATATTATTAAGATTCTGTAACGTTAAAGCCATAATAATGAAAAACCTTTCTTCGTGTGTATAACATAAATCAGGCAACAGAATAATTGATTTTGGTTCTGATATCTACCCACCCTGACGTTTTGACATTATTGTAAATGTTTTAGAATATCCCGTTAATATAACCCTGAAATATATGTCTGTTTTAAAGCGTAATATACCGCCCTTCCCCAGGCCAAAAAACCCTGTTTTAAACCGTTCAAAAAACCGCCTCCAAAATCCCACACAACAGAGGTTTCACACGCGCATAGATAATCTAATTCATTGATATATTTCACTAAAATAGGCGCGAGGAGAGAAAATAACGAAGCGCGCAAAAAACGCACAATTTTAGAGAATTTTATGGCTAAAGCGCCAGTAAATAAAAATTAATCACTACTTGTTAGTTAAAAGCCAGAGAGATACGCTATACACTCAAAACAAACCAACCTAAAGCACTAAAGGCCGCAGGTAAAACGCCACTTTTTTGTCCTGTTCGAGGAGTTCAGACATGTTCTCACCGCAGTCTCGCCTGCGCCATGCGGTAGCGGATACGTTCGCGATGGTCGTTTACTGTTCCGTCGTGAATATGCTGATTGAAATTTTCCTGTCGGGAATGTCCTTTGAGCAATCTCTCTCGTCGCGCCTGGTGGCCATTCCGGTGAATATCATGATCGCCTGGCCGTACGGCCTGTACCGCGATGCAGTGATGCGTTTAGCCCGGCGTATTAGCCCGGCGGGTTGGGTAAAAAACCTGGCGGACGTGCTGGCTTACGTGACGTTCCAGTCCCCGGTGTATGTGTTTATTTTGCTGACGGTGGGCGCAGACTGGCATCAAATCGCCGCTGCGGTAAGTTCAAATATCGTGGTATCCATGCTGATGGGTGCGGTGTACGGTTACTTTCTTGACTACTGCCGCCGCCTGTTCAAAGTCAGCCCTTATAGCCAGGCAAAAGCGTAAGGTAAGGCGACTGGCTCATGCCAGTCGCAGAGTTATTGTACGTCGCCAAACAGCCCTTTCAGGAATCGCTCCAGCGCCATACGCGAGCTGAAACCGTGCGGAATACCATAATGTTCATGCGTCTCGCCGCCTAAATAGAGCGGAAATTGCTGATAATGATCGCAGGTTTTAATATCCGAGGCGGGCTCAGCAAATGACAGGCTTCTGTCTTTGAGTGTCGGGTGAATAATGAGAGCAGTACGCCCCATTCTTGCTTCACGGTTGACGTAAACATAATTCTCACCACGGCGATATCCGTACGCTTTTGATGTTACCTCATCCATGGTGAACCCTTCTTTTTCAAGAACGCGCGCCACCTCATCGGGTCGTAAATACATATCTTTTCCTCATTATCATTCCTGCCCGGCAACCTTACAGTATTCAGCATTAGCAGGGCTTTCAGAATATTCCATAAACTGCCCGATAAGCCGTGACTCGCTTCAGATATTACATTTCTGGACTAAACTAAACGGGAACACAAATTATGGAGGATCGTATGTTTAACAGACCGAACCGAAACGATATTAATGACGACACACAGGATATTCGTAACGATGTCAGCCAATTAGCGGACACGCTGGAAGCCGTATTGAAATCCTGGGGCTCTGACGCGAAGGACGAAGCAGATGCCGCGAAACGTAAGGCTCAGTCTCTGCTGCGTGAAACGCGGGCAAGGATGAACGGCCGCTCACGTACCACTCAGGCGGCCTGCGACATGGCCAGCTGCGCCACCACCTTCGTACGTGAAAAACCGCTTTGTACGCTGGGAACGGTCGCGGCGGTCGGGATTTTTGTCGGCGCCCTGCTTAGTCTGCGTAAGTAAGCGCGCGTTCTTAGCCCCGGTAGCCTCAGGCGCCGGGGCTTTTCTTTGCCTGACAACCTGAAAAAACCGTGCAGCCCGCCCTGCCCCGCCAGGCTCATCATCGGGGCCTTATTAATCTGAATTTCCCATATCTTGTGTGGTTGAAACTTATATAAACTACATCTAGTATTCCCTTTAGTAAGACACACAATATGACGCGTTTACTCGCGCCGTCCTCTCATTCTAAATGGAAATGCGAATCATGAGCATTATTATTTACACTCGTAACGATTGTGTTCAGTGCCACGCCACGAAACGGGCGATGGAGAGCCGCGGCGTGGCATTTGAGATGGTCAATATTGATCAGGTGCCCGACGCGGCAGACACCCTGCGGGCGCAGGGTTTCCGTCAGCTTCCGGTTGTGGTTGCCGGCGACACCAGCTGGTCTGGCTTCCGTCCGGACATGATCAACCGCCTTGCCGCTCAGGGCGTCAGTGCATGAGCACGCTGGTCTACTTTTCCAGCAGCTCGGAAAACACGCTTCGGTTTATGGAGCGTCTCGGGCTGCCCGCGATACGCATTCCGCTGAACGAGCGGGAGCGTATTCAGGTAGACGAACCCTACATTCTGGTGGTGCCCAGCTATGGCGGTGGCGGCACCGCAGGGGCTGTGCCTCGTCAGGTGATCCGCTTTCTGAACGATCCCCATAACCGGCAGCTGATTCGCGGCGTGATCGCCGCAGGCAATCGCAACTTCGGCGAGGCCTTTGCCCGCGCCGGGGATGTCATCTCTCAAAAATGCGGCGTGCCGTATCTCTATCGTTTTGAACTGATGGGGACACAGCAGGACGTAGAGAACGTGCGTAAAGGAGAGAACGAATTTTGGCAACGACAACCGCAGAGCGCGTGATTCAGGCAACGCCGGATTACCACGCATTAAACGCCATGCTAAACCTCTATGACCGGGAGGGGCGCATTCAGTTTGATAAAGATCGTGAGGCGGTGGACGCCTTTTTTGCCGCTCATGTGCGCCCGAACAGCATCGTTTTTGGCAGCCAGCAGGAACGTCTCGACTGGCTGGTAAAAGAGGGTTATTACGAAGAGCGTGTCCTGACCCGCTACGACCGCGCCTTCGTGGTGGCATTGTTTGAACGGGCGCACGCCAGCGGTTTTCGCTTCCAGACGTTTCTCGGCGCGTGGAAGTATTACACCAGCTACACCCTGAAAACCTTTGACGGCAAACGCTATTTAGAAAGCTTTGAAGATCGGGTGGTGATGGCGGCGCTGACGCTGGCGCAGGGCGATGAAGTGCTGGCCGAAAGTCTCACGGAGGAGATCCTCTCCGGCCGCTTCCAGCCCGCCACGCCAACGTTCCTTAACTGCGGGAAAGCCCAGCGCGGCGAGCTGGTCTCCTGCTTCCTGCTGCGTATTGAAGACAATATGGAGTCGATTGGCCGTGCGGTAAATTCGGCGCTACAGCTTTCGAAACGCGGCGGCGGTGTGGCATTTCTGCTTTCGAACCTGCGGGAAGCGGGCGCGCCGATTAAGCGCATCGAAAATCAGTCCTCCGGCGTCATCCCGGTGATGAAGATGCTGGAAGATGCCTTTTCGTACGCCAACCAGCTTGGCGCGCGTCAGGGCGCGGGTGCGGTTTATCTGCACGCGCACCACCCGGACATTCTGCGTTTTCTGGATACCAAACGTGAAAACGCCGATGAAAAGATCCGCATTAAAACCCTGTCGCTCGGCGTGGTGATCCCGGATATCACGTTTAAGCTGGCTAAAGAGAATGCCGACATGGCGCTCTTCTCACCGTATGATGTTGAGCGGATTTACGGCAAAGCCTTTGGCGACGTGGCGATAAGCGAGCTGTACGACGAGCTGGTGGCCGACGATCGCATTCGTAAAAAAACCATCAACGCCCGGGATTTCTTCCAGACGCTGGCTGAAATTCAGTTTGAATCCGGTTATCCGTACATCATGTACGAGGATACGGTGAACCGCGCCAACCCGATTGGCGGGCGCATCAACATGAGCAATCTGTGCTCGGAGATTTTGCAGGTCAACAGCGCGTCCAGCTACGACGAGAACCTCGACTACGCGGACGTGGGCAAGGATATCTCCTGTAACCTCGGGTCGCTGAATATTGCCCACACCATGGACTCTCCCGATTTTGGCCGCACGGTAGAGACCGCCATTCGCGGACTGACGGCGGTATCAGACATGAGCCACATCCGCAGCGTACCGTCTATTGAAGCGGGCAACGCCGCGTCGCATGCCATCGGCCTTGGGCAGATGAACCTGCACGGCTATCTGGCGCGGGAGGGCATCGCCTACGGCAGCCCCGAAGGGCTGGATTTCACCAACCTTTATTTCTACACCGTCACCTGGCATGCGGTGCATACCTCGATGATGCTGGCGCGCGAACGCCACCAGCGGTTCGCAGGCTTTGAGCAGTCCCGCTACGCCAGCGGAGAGTATTTCAGCCAGTATCTGGAAGGCGACTGGCAGCCGAAAACCGAAAAAGTACGCGCGCTGTTTGCCCGCGCTGGCATCACCCTGCCGACGCGTGAGATGTGGCAACAGCTGCGTGAAGAGGTGATGCGCTACGGCATTTATAACCAGAACCTTCAGGCGGTGCCGCCAACCGGCTCCATTTCCTATATCAATCACGCCACGTCGAGCATCCACCCCATCGTGTCGAAGATTGAAATCCGTAAGGAAGGCAAAACCGGGCGCGTCTACTACCCTGCCCCGTTTATGACCAATGAGAATCTGGCTCTGTACCAGGACGCCTATGAAATTGGCCCGGAAAAGATCATTGATACCTACGCCGAGGCGACTAAACATGTGGATCAGGGGCTGTCGCTGACGCTCTTCTTCCCGGACACCGCCACCACGCGGGATATCAACAAAGCGCAGATCTACGCCTGGAAGAAAGGCATCAAAACGCTGTACTACATTCGCCTGCGCCAGCTCGCGCTGGAAGGCACCGAAATTGAAGGCTGCGTGTCCTGCGCGCTGTAAGGAGAATGGATGAAACTGTCACGCGTAAGCGCCGTTAACTGGAACAAAATTCAGGATGATAAAGACCTGGAGGTATGGAACCGCCTGACCAGCAACTTCTGGCTGCCGGAAAAGGTGCCGCTCTCCAACGATATTCCGGCCTGGCAAACTCTGAGCCATGCCGAGCAGCAGCTGACAATCCGCGTCTTCACCGGCCTGACGCTGCTGGACACCATTCAGAATACCGTGGGTGCGCCCGCGCTGATGAGTGATGCGCTGACCCCGCACGAGGAGGCGGTAATGTCGAATATCAGCTTTATGGAGGCGGTGCATGCCCGCTCTTACAGCTCGATTTTCTCCACTCTGTGCCAGACCAGAGACGTGGACGCCGCCTACGCCTGGAGTGAAGAGAGCGCGTCATTGCAGCGCAAGGCAGATCTGGTGCTGGAATATTACCGGGCCGACGAGCCGCTGAAGAAGAAGATCGCCAGCGTATTCCTGGAATCTTTCCTCTTCTATTCCGGCTTCTGGCTGCCTATGTACTGGTCGAGCCGGGGCAAGCTCACCAACACCGCCGATTTGATTCGCCTCATCATCCGCGATGAAGCGGTACACGGGTATTACATCGGCTATAAGTACCAGAAAGGACTGGAGAAAGTCATCCCGGAAAAACGCGAGGAACTCAAAGGTTTTGCCCTCGATTTACTGATGGATCTGTATGACAACGAGCTGAGTTATACCGAGGAGCTGTACGCCGGAACGGGCTGGGAAGAGGACGTAAAAGCCTTCCTCTGCTACAACGCCAACAAGGCGCTGATGAACCTGGGCTACGAAGCGTTATTCCCACCGGAAATGGCGGAAGTGAACCCGGCGATCCTCGCGGCGCTGTCGCCCAACGCCGATGAAAACCACGACTTCTTTTCCGGGTCCGGCTCGTCGTACGTGATGGGTAAAGCGGTGGAGACGCAAGACGAGGACTGGGATTTTTAATGAATGAATTAACGTTCATTAATTAACTCTGCATTTCATTATTTCCAGCCAAATATTCCACCAGGTACTACACTGTAATTTCCCCGTCATATTCGCCTGAAACACACCGATTCAGGCGAAATTTCCCCATGCAGCAGCAAAAAATTGAGAAAAATTCAAACCGCCCTCATCCCTTTATTCATGGGAAATTCAGCCGTTTCGCTTGCGGCAAAATTCTGGCCTTCGGCTGGCCCAGGGTTGTCTCAGATTCTGAGTATGTTAGGGTAATGCCAGTTAACTATTTACCATGGTAATCATATCGACATAAACAAATAACAGGACACTCTCTATTGCATGGCAATTAAATTAGAAGTGAAAAATCTTTATAAAGTATTTGGCGAGCACCCGCAGCGTGCTTTCAAATATATTGAGAAAGGCCTTTCGAAAGAGCAAATTCTGGAAAAAACCGGGCTATCGCTTGGCGTTAAAGACGCCAGTCTGGCCATTGAAGAAGGCGAGATTTTTGTCATCATGGGATTATCCGGTTCGGGTAAATCCACTATGGTTCGCCTTCTCAATCGCCTGATTGAACCCACCCGCGGACAGGTGCTGATTGACGGCGTTGATATCGCCAGAATATCAGACGCGGAACTCCGCGAGGTGCGCAGAAAGAAAATTGCGATGGTGTTTCAGTCATTTGCACTGATGCCGCACATGACGGTACTCGATAATACCGCCTTTGGCATGGAGTTAGCCGGTATCCCCGCTCAGGAACGTCAGGAAAAAGCCCTTGATGCACTGCGTCAGGTCGGGCTGGAAAATTATGCTCATGCGTATCCGGATGAACTCTCCGGCGGTATGCGTCAGCGTGTGGGATTAGCGCGCGCATTAGCGATTAATCCGGATATTTTATTAATGGACGAAGCCTTCTCGGCGCTCGATCCCTTAATTCGCACCGAGATGCAGGATGAGCTGGTAAAATTACAGGCCAAACATCAGCGCACCATTGTTTTTATTTCTCACGATTTGGATGAAGCCATGCGTATTGGTGACCGTATCGCCATTATGCAAAATGGTGAAGTGGTGCAGGTCGGCACACCGGATGAAATTCTCAATAATCCGGCGAATGATTATGTGCGCACCTTCTTCCGCGGCGTGGATATTAGCCACGTATTCAGTGCGAAAGATATTGCCCGTCGAACACCAAACGGCATTATTCGAAAAACGCCAGGTTTTGGTCCGCGCTCCGCGCTGAAGCTGTTGCAGGACGAAGACCGTGAATACGGTTATCTGGTTGAACGCGGCAATAAATTTGTCGGCGTTGTCTCCATCGACTCCCTGAAAACCGCCCTGAGCGAAAACCAGGGAATCGATGCGGCGTTGATTGATGCTCCGCTTGCCGTGGACGCCGAAACGCCGCTCAGCGAGTTGCTCTCTCACGTGGGTCAGGCGCCGTGCGCCGTGCCGGTCGTCGGTGAAGAACAACAGTACGTTGGCATCATCTCAAAACGGATGCTGCTACAGGCTTTAGATCGCGAGGGGACAAACAATGGCTGATCAATCAAACCCATGGGGCACCACTGAAGCAGCGGACAGCGCGGCGCAATCTGCCGATGCGTGGGGTTCGACGCCTGCGCCTGCCGATGGCGGCGGCGCGGCAGACTGGCTCAACAGCGCACCGGCGCCTGCCCCAGAGCATTTCAATATTATGGATCCGTTCCACAAGACGCTGATCCCGCTGGATAGCTGGGTAACGGAGGGGATCGACTGGGTCGTTACCCACTTCCGTCCGGTGTTCCAGGGGATCCGCATCCCGGTGGATTACATCCTGAACGGCTTCCAGCAGCTGATGCTGGGCATGCCCGCGCCGGTGGCGATTATCCTGTTCTCGCTGATCGCATGGCAGTTCGGCAGCGCGGGTATGGGGATCGCCACGCTGATCTCCCTGATTGCCATCGGCGCGATTGGCGCGTGGTCTCAGGCGATGATCACCCTGGCGCTGGTGCTGACCGCCCTGCTGTTCTGCGTGGTGATCGGCCTGCCGATGGGGATCTGGCTGGCGCGCAGCCCCCGGGCCGCGAAAATTATCCGCCCGCTGCTGGATGCGATGCAGACCACGCCAGCGTTCGTTTACCTGGTGCCTATCGTGATGCTGTTCGGCATCGGTAACGTACCGGGGGTGGTCGTGACCATTATCTTCGCCCTTCCGCCAATTATTCGTCTGACCATTCTGGGCATTAACCAGGTGCCTGCGGATCTGATAGAGGCATCGCGCTCGTTCGGCGCCAGCCCGCGTCAGATGCTGTTTAAGGTTCAGCTTCCGCTGGCGATGCCGACCATTATGGCAGGTGTTAACCAGACGCTGATGCTGGCGCTGTCGATGGTGGTGATCGCCTCAATGATTGCCGTTGGCGGGTTAGGTCAGATGGTACTGCGCGGCATTGGCCGTCTCGATATGGGGCTGGCGACCGTCGGCGGCGTCGGGATTGTGATCCTCGCCATCATTCTTGACCGCCTGACCCAGGCTGTCGGTCGTGATTCACGCAGTCGCGGCAACCGTCGCTGGTACACCACCGGCCCTGTCGGGTTACTCACCCGCCCATTCACAAAATAAGGAACAACGATGCGACATAACGTACTTTTTGCCACAGCGTTTGCGACCCTTGTCTCCACCAGCGCAGTTGCCGCTGACCTGCCGGGCAAAGGCATTACCGTGCAGCCGGTGCAGAGCACCATTTCGGAAGAGTCCTTCCAGACCCAGATTGTCAGCCGTGCGCTGGAGAAACTGGGCTATACGGTGAATACCGCCAGCGAAGTGGATTACAACGTGGGCTATACCTCTATTGCCTCCGGCGATGCCACCTTTACCGCCGTGAACTGGCAGCCGCTGCACGACGATATGTATGCCGCCGCAGGCGGTGACAAGAAATTCTACCGTGAAGGCACCTTTGTGACCGGCGCTGCGCAGGGATATTTGATCGACAAGAAAACCGCCGATAAGTATCACATCACCAATATTGAACAGCTGAAAGATCCGAAGATCGCCAAACTCTTTGATACCAACGGTGACGGTAAAGCCGACATGATGGGCTGCTCGCCGGGCTGGGGCTGTGAAGCGGTGATTAACCACCAGAACAAAGCCTTCGATCTGGCTAAGACCGTCGACGTGAGCCACGGCAATTACTCTGCGATGATGGCCGACACCATCGCCCGCTTTAAAGAAGGCAAGCCAGTGATCTACTACACCTGGACGCCGTACTGGGTGAGCGACGTGCTGAAGCCGGGCAAAGACGTGGTGTGGTTGCAGGTGCCCTTCTCTTCCCTGCCGGGCGAGCAGAAAGATATCGACACCAAACTGCCAAATGGCATGAACTATGGCTTCCCGGTGAATACCATGCATATCGTGGCGAACAAAGCCTGGGCCGAGAAAAACCCTGCGGCGGCGAAGCTGTTCTCGGTGATGAAACTGCCGCTGGCTGACATTAACGCCCAGAACGCGATGATGCACGCGGGTAAATCATCCGAAGCAGATATCAAAGGCCACGTGGATGGCTGGATCAAAGCCCACCAGCAGCAGTTCGATGGCTGGGTGAAAGAGGCGCTTGAGGCGCAGAAGTAAAGTACTTTCCCCTCACCCCAGCCCTCTCCCGAAGGGAGAGGGTGTTAGCGTTCCCTCTCCCTTCGGGAGAGGGTTATGGTGAGGGGCTTAACCGCACAAACACACACATAACAATTCCCCAACATTCACCATCATTGGTTATTATGTTTCCGGAAAAATAATCACTTAACTCACGATTCCTGAAACTAATGACAAAAACAACTCAAGGGCTTAGCCCCGCACTCATCCTTTTAATGTCCGTGGCAACGGGTCTGGCCGTCGCCAGCAACTATTACGCACAACCACTGCTCGACACCATCGCACGCGCCTTCGATCTTTCAGCCAGCTCCGCCGGCTTTATTGTCACCGCAGCACAGCTCGGCTATGCGGCCGGGCTGCTGTTCCTGGTGCCATTAGGCGATATGTTTGAGCGCCGGATGCTTATCGTCTCCATGACGCTGCTGGCGGCGGGCGGAATGTTGATCACCGCCAGCAGCCAGTCGTTAACGATGATGATTATCGGCACCGCGCTGACGGGGCTGTTCTCGGTGGTGGCGCAAATTCTGGTTCCCCTCGCCGCGACGCTGGCTTCCCCGGAAAAACGCGGCAAAGTGGTCGGTACTATCATGAGCGGCCTGCTGCTGGGCATCCTGCTGGCGCGAACCGTTGCCGGGCTGCTGGCGAGCCTCGGCG